>JAFGJI010000137.1 GCA_016929175.1 Thermoplasmatota archaeon
CAAGTAGACCGTCCTTGTCCCTTGCTCTCTCCAGCAGTTCCTCCCTGGGGATGGGTTCATCACTGTCCCAGATGTCAATATCCGCATGACGGGCCAGTTCCTCCACTGGTTCTTTCGGCAGGCTCCTTGTCACAAGTATCTTGGGTCTTCTTTCCATTTCCATTCCTTCTCCTTCCCGGAAAGGGGCGGGAATGGGCCATACTAACTAAATTATAATAATGATTGCCCTATACGATTTCCACGGTCCCGGTTGCCTTGGCAGCCTGGGGGGCGGAGGATGACATATGGCCCTGAAGACTTTTTCCAGTGCAAAGGAATTGATGGGATCGGGTTACAAACCCCGAACGGCCAGGGAGGCCCTGGCTGGAGAGATCCTAGGGAGGATGAAGGATCATCGGGCAAAGGGATATTCCATAGACGAATCCATGGCGTTCCTCTTCCCGAGAACGATCATCGAAAGCGAGGTACTCGAGAGTCTCGTGGCGGCACTACTCGGGGGTTCACACATACTTCTTTTCGGCCCTTCGGGTACCGGAAAGACATCGCTGGCCAAGGAACTATGGACCCTGTTCCCGAAGGAGGTATACGCCGTCAAGGGCTGCCCGGTCCAGGATGATCCGATGTCCGTCGTGGACCCGGATTACTACCGGAGGGTGCCATGCTGCCCGTCCTGCGAGTCCCGTTTCGGAACACCGGGAATGGATTTCGATCCCTCCAATATCGACCCTTCGAAGGTCCCTGTCAGTGTGATCAGGTTGAAGGAGGGTTACGGACTTGCCAGGGTCCAGGGCTCCTCCGAGGTCTTCCCGGACAATCTCACCGGAGTATACAATCTTCACAAGCTCGAGGAGCTCGGAGACCCTACGAGCCCCCTTGTTCTGGAACCCGGAAAGCTGCTCCAGGCCAACAGAGGGCTGCTGCTCGTCGATGAGGTGGGGAAGCTGCCTCTCGGCACCCAGAACGTTCTGCTCCAGGCCCTTCAGGAAGGCATAGTCACACCCGCGAAATCCAGGGAGACCTTCCCTGCAGGCTTCGTTGCCATCACCACCTCCAACCTCAGGGACCTGGATGCCATCAACGAACCCCTCAACGACAGGCTCTCCAACATCTACATGGATTACATCAAGGACCATCTGAAGAACCGGTCCATAATCGAGGTGTCCCTCAGCCCCGGATCGAAGAACGTCATGGTCCCGGAGATATACATGCATGCCGCGGTTTTCGTCGTGGAGGCATGGAGGGACCTGTCTGTGGACATACCGGAACTCTCGGAGGTTGGGTCGAACAGGACGATACTTGATACGATATCCAGGTCCGTTGCTTTTGCGGAGATAGCCGATGAGGTCTCAGTATCCAGGGAAAGTTTCGAGAAAGGCGTGAGGGACGCCCTCTACGGAAGGATCCGGGCCAGAGGAGGGGATTCGTTCCTCAGGAACGAGGAGATCGTCAGGGAGTTCCTGCTCGGAAACATGGAGCTGTCCATCGAGAGGGGTTTCAGGATGTACTGGTGCACGTTCTTCAGGAGGGAACTGGATTCGAGCGTATCCAGAGCCGAGAAGCTGGCCCGCTCTCTCTCATCGGGGACCGTGCCTGTTGGAGGGGACGGGGATGCCCTGCGGAGATTCATCCTCTCCATGGAGAGGATGCGGGGCCCGAATTCCGAGGAGCAGGCCGTCTCCAAAGTGGCTTCCATAATGAACTCCATGAAGGATTTCGGATGCAGGGAGTGATCCCAGGGGGAATTTCCGCTTGAAGGTCGAAAATGATATCCCGTATCCCCATATCGAGGGGGCGGGAGTGGTCCTTCCCGATTGCTCCAGAGGGATCTACCGGCCCTTCAGATTGACCGCCGGTGAAAAGAGGGACCTCATCAAGGGGCTTGCGGAGAAGGGCCTGAAGGGTCTCGATGAATTCCTTGCGGATCCAGGGGACTCAGGAGCGGTGGTCGACAGACTCGAGGAGCTCCGCCGGAGGATATCGGAGCAGCTCGAGCAGGTAAGGACGAGAAGGAGAGAGTCCCTGGATGAGGAGATACGCAGGCTCACCAGGAGCGGAGCCATGGTCCAAGACAGTGTCGAAGACGGTCTTCTCGAGGACCCTTCCGCCTTCAGAAGGTATTCATCCGATCAGATCAGAGGGGAGATACTGGCATCCGACCTGATATCCGTTCTCGAAGGAAGGGAGGAGACAACCGAACGGGTCGAGAAGCACGGTCTGTTCGCAAGGATCTGGAATGCCATCAAACGCTTTTTCACATGGCTTGCAGAGAAGTTCCTGTCCCTGATCGGCCGGATAGGACGCCTCTTCCGGAGAAAGGGAAAGAGGAATGAAGCCAGGGGCCAGGATGGGTCGAAGCGGCCCAGAGGCGCGATCTCGCTCCCCTTCCCCGGACTGGAGAGGGACCTGTCAGGATGGGAGGAGAGATTGGATGGAAGGCTCGAGGAGGACAGACACCTCCAGAAGGCCGTCAACAGGAAGATCTCCGACAGGTACGGTTACGATCCCGGCAGGATACGCTTAAAAAAGGCCTATGACCCCGAATGGTACAGGGAAGAGGCCAGGAAGGTTCTGGAGGAGGAGGTCTCCGAAGCCGCGGGCAGGAAGAGCAAAGACCTCGAGAATGAGAAGGCGTCAAGGATCCGTGACAGGGACCAGAGGATGGAGAGGGAAAGGAAGATCAAGGATCAGATAATGAAGCTGGAAAAGCAATTTGACGCGGAAGAGGAGGCGAAGGAGAAAAAGCTCGACGAGATGAGCTCCGGTGAGATGAAAAAAGAGCTCCTCCATACCCTCTCCTTCATGGGATATCTGGAAAGGTCGGACCCGCGTCAGACACTTGAGGAGGCTTCTTACCAGTGGGAGATCACGGAAGCCCTGGTGGAAAAGTTCTCCGAGTTCATCCTGGCGGAGATCCTGCAGGCAAGGAACCCGATCATGGATAGAAGGGGTAGGCAGATATCCGATGCGGGTGTCTACGAGAAAGCCAGGATGCGTACGGTCAACGAGGAAGCCCGGATGGATATTCTGCAGACCATGGTCAATGCAAGGCTGAACCATCCGGGGGACCGAGAGATAGAACCCTTCGATATCATCGTCCACCGGGAGGTTACAACATCCGAGCTTCATGCCGTCCTTTTGGTCGATGTCAGCGGGTCCATGGAGGAGAACATGAGGCTCGAGGCGGCGAAGAGGTCGGTCCTGGCCCTGAGCCAGGCGATAAAACGGGAGAATCCGAGAAACAAGGTGGATATGATAGCCATCTCCACCCGTGCCCGTCCTGTTACCCTCAAGGAGGTAATGTCTTTGGAGCCTCACGGGTTCACGAACCTCCAGGAGGGCTTTGCCCTCGCCCGGGCCCTTTTCGAAGGGTCGCGCTCTGACCGCCATCTGCTCTTCCTGATAACGGACGGTCTTCCCGAAGCCTACATCGACGGATCGGGAGTTCCGGTTGCCGGGGACCTGAAAATGGCAATGAACCTGACCCTGGCCGAGGTCTCGGCACTGGACCGTGTACATGATCTGTCATTCGAGGTCTTCCTCCTTGAACCCGGGGATGAGACCTTCGTGTCCGCCGCAAAAAGGATCGCCAGGGCGGGAGGCGGAAATGTCATAATAGCCGACCCGAAAGAGCTTGCCTACAAGGTCATAGGCGAATACATATCCGGGGACCGGATCCTGGAGGGTATCTGATTCAGGACCTGACAACCAGCGTCAGGAATATGAAGAGTGCAAGCCCGGCACCCAGGATGACCCCTATCACGGCAAGCAGGGGTTTGAGTATCGGAGCCGCTGACCAGTGTATTATGTTGAAGATCGTATCGTCTGGATATCCCACCCTCATTATGAACTTGAAATAGATCCATATCCCCCATATCACGAGACCGGAGATCAATACGGGTATGGAGATGATCTTCGCCTTCTTCTGTCCGAACCTGAAGGTGAACAGCGATGTCACGATCGCCATGGCGCCGTAGGTCATGACGAAGGAGATGATCAGGAAGGTCCATTCGTTGTTGTGGTAGTCATGTTCGGAACTGTCTTCTTCCTCACCCATGGCTTCCCCGGTCATCAGAGGGATGGTCAGGAACAGAAAGATCAAAAACAGGAGCATAGCACCGGCTGGACCTTTCATCGGCAGAGCTACCCCATCAACCCTTCGGTGCATTAGAGGTCCACCCGACGCAAGGGAAATGTCTTCCCCCCGCTCAATTGAACTTGATGCCCGTCAGGGTCTTGGTGTCTATTACCCCGGGTATCGACCTGACCTTCTCCACAACTATCTGTCCAAGGGTGTTGAAGTCCCTGGCTTCGATCTTTGCAATAAGGTCGTACTCGCCGAAAAGGGGGTGGAGCTCGACGATCTCCGGAACGTTCATGAGGGCCTTGAAAACATCATGCTCCTTGGCCGGCGCGGTGCTAATGAGAATGAAACCTATTACCATCTGACCTCACCTGAGCGAGCAATCGTGGAGAAACCCTATATACTTTTCGCCGTGGAAAAAGGTCGCAGTTCATCCCCCTGACCTGATACCTTTCGACCTCCGGGCCAACCGGCAAAATGATCGAAGCATTCTTTATGTTGATATTACACACATTTACCATACTTTAATTAGGGTCGTTCCCATTACCCCTGTTGCTCCCCGGGATGCATGACAGGTTTTTCGGCTGGTGAGGATAAGTGACCAAGAAGATAAAGATAGGCATTACAGGTTTACCGGGGGCGGGAAAGACCCACGCCCTCAGAAAGGTGGTCGAGATGCTGGAAGCGGAGGGAGTGAAGGTCGGGGGCATGATCACCGATGCCATCATAGAAAATGGCAAGAAAGTTGGCTTCATGGTCCAGGACCTGCTTACAAAGGAGGAAGGTGTCCTTGCCCATATCGAATCCAGATCCGAGGTCAGATTCCTCGATTATGGTGTGAACATGGATGTCCTGGACAACATAGGGGTGAATGCCATCAACACCTCCATCGACGGGGCGGATGTCATTGTCATTGACGAGGTCGGGAAGCTCGAGGTGGAATCCCACAATTTCGTCGAGGTCGTGAAAGATGCCCTCGAAGCCGACAAACCTCTCCTTCTCACCCTCCACAAGAAATCCAGAAATCCGCTTCTTCAGGATATCAGAAGAAGGGACGATGTCAGGATCCTCGAAGTGACCCCCATCAACAAGAACATCCTTCCGTACAAGATAATCCCTCTCATCAAGGAGGAGATCGGCGCGCGCCCGCTGCACGAGATGTACACCTGAACCCTTTTCGCGCCCCGGGGAACCTTTCAAGATCTCTCGATATTTATATATAAAGAAGGGCTGTTTGCACCTTGCCAGCTTCAAGGTTTGGTACACGCTTCGTTACAACCCGTGTACAGTAATATACTTATATGCCTACTTTGGATGAATTGGCTGTAGGAGACGATGGACTGACAATCCGATCGGAGGTATAGCACATGGATCGATCTACCGGACATCCACAGCTTTGGTTGCTGACCATCGGAGTATTATCGATGATGGTAGCCGCCGGCATAGGTGGATATGTTTTATACAGATATGCGGACGATGTAGACGTCGACAAGTTGATCTACGACACCTGGCTCAATGAGAAGAGGGATCTCTTTTCAAGGCTCGGTGACCTGAACGTTCCGGTGAACGAGCAGGGAGATCCCATGAGGGACGATTACATCACCAGATCGGGCGGCGGTCAGCTCAAGTGGCAGACCACGCTGTTCGAAGCGGAAGGGGAATATGTTTCCTCCCCCGCGTTGGTGGACCTCAACAACGACGGCGATCTCGAGGTCGTGGTTGCCTCGGCAGGCGACTACATCTATGCATTGGGCCCGGACGGGGAATACTTTTGGTCGAACCCGTACGGTGATGATATTATTGACTACCTGGGTCAGACGGCCGGGACATCCGGTCTGGACTTTGACCCGCCCCACATCTTTGCCTCGGTCATATCCGCGGATGTGAACCTCGGGGACGCTCCCGAGGTCATAATCGGTGTGAAGGACGGTGCCCTCTGCCTTAACGGTGCGGATGGCGAGAAGCAGTGGAAGAAGGGACTTACCACCGGATACTACTTCTCCACGGCCTGCATCACCGATCTCGAAGGGGAATGGACCGGAGCCAAGGAGGACCTGGAGATCGTCCTCGCTTCCGATGATGAAGGAAGGAGAGGATGGCTAGAGGCCTTCGAGGTTGACGGCGGTGCCATCTTCAGGGAAGAGGCACCAACCGGCGGCGAGGGCGGTCTTATCGGCTGCTCTGTCGTTGCACACGACCTCGATGGCGACTTCTGGGACGGACCAACAGCCATAACCCCCGACCCCTCAAAGGAGAGGGATACCGAGCTTATCATCGGTAACCACGACAGGGGTCTCAGGATATGGGTCCGCCAGGGCGAGAATGCCGAGGGAAAGCCGAACTACGATGAGACCACAAGCGGATGGCTCGGAGGTCACCAGACCTACGCCACCACGGCAGTGGCAAACGTTACAGGCAGCCCCGAGGTGGAGCTCTTTGTGGGCTGTTCCGAGGGATATCCGAGGACGTGGACCGGCTGGGGAGGCAAACTCTACGTTTATACTCCCGGCGGAAAGAAGCTCTGGGATTATTCCACCGG
>JAFGJI010000138.1 GCA_016929175.1 Thermoplasmatota archaeon
AGATACAGGTCCCCCGATATCACCGGAAGCCTGAGGGTGGCGGTGGTTGACGCAAACATGAACCCGGTTGACGGCGCCAGGGTGCTTGTCATGTCCCACTGGGTGACCGAGCAGATAAGTACAGGCCCCTACCAGGGACCTTTGCCCACGGTTCCCCTGCCTGCAATATGGGGTTACACCGACCACTACGGTATATGCGATCTTAATGTCTGGAGGCAGAACATCAATATCATGGTGACATCGGACCTTGGCACCTATGTATCGGGGAAGTTCTCCGTACCCGAGACCGGCGGCGTATACAATATGTTCGTAAGGCTCCAGGGCTCCAAACCTTTTATGCAGAGATACTATCCTGATCCGGAGGTTCCGGACAACGGAACACGATATCTGTTCAGTTTCGAGGTCGAGGGGTCTTACCAGTTGCAGAGGGACCTCTACAGCGGGGTGCTATTCCGCAACGAGATGAGCAACGGAGCGGTTGCTCTCAGGATGTACCAGGGGGGATATGACCTCGGTTCCCTGATACTCGACGGGGACCTGATCGAAGGAGGAGCTTACACCCAGGAGATGCGTGACGGAAACGACAACATACTGATATCCCTCTCCGACCTCAACTCCTTCAAGGAACACACAAGGGTCCGGGTCAAGGTATGGAAGGTCGAAGAGGTCGAAGGAAGGGACGCTCCCGATATGGTCCTTGCCAACGGGAACGGATTGAGGAATGAAGGGATCGACAACGATGCGGAATATCCCGTAACCGGATGGATGGTATCATCGAACAAGGCATACCTGGACGAAATAGAGACGATCTCGGTCCAGGGACCGCTGGGAGATTTCCCATTTGACATCGTCCGCGACCATCCGCTGAACTACGACAAAGAATGGTCCCTGAGGATCGGTGCCCGAAGGATCTTGGGCGTACCCGGCAAGGTGAACGGGTTCATCGTCAATGTCTATAACGAAACCGCCACACCAATATCCGAACCGATCAACACGTACACATGGGAGCCTTACGTCAAGAACGCCAGAGGACCCGAATGGATGCAGTTGACGGTCCAGGGATACCTCAACTGGGGCTCCAAGGCCGATCTAGGAGCATCCTACAATGATCCGTATGGAGGGTTCCGGGGTATCGGTTGGATTGACGGTCAGCAGGTATGGGACAGGTCGTCGATCGAGACGGAATGGCACAACCATACGATTTCTCAGCTGATAGATACGGCGGAATATAATAGCGGTAACCACAGGATCGCCATGACCGCCATCGACCCCTGCGGTTCTCTGCAGCCGGTCATGTACTCACTGAGGTTCCTGCCGAACCCACCCACTCTCAACGTGACCTCGCCGCTTGAAGGAGAGGACCTCTATTCCAACGAGATCACGGTGACAGGTGACGTGAGCGACGATGTGGGAATTATATCCCTGAGGGTCCGTATCAACGAGGAGGTCTGGGACATCACTGATACCATCCGGGAAGATGGCTACTATGAGATGATGATCAGGTTCAAGGGCGACCCGGGCATCTATTCGGTCGAGGTCAATGCAACGGACAATGTCGGACTCTGGACAGCGAAGGTCGTGAACATCACCCTGAAGGCCCTTCCTGATGAGATCGACCCGACCATTATAATAGAATCCCCGGGAGACGGCAGCAGGTTCGAGAAGGGGGAGGTCATCACTTTCCGCGGGACAGCTTACGACCTTTCCGGTCTCTCGAAGCTTCAGCTCACTGCCAATGGAAGGACCCATGATATCCTCGAATACGTCATCGGTGGTACGTTCTCGTATCCCGTAGACACCTCCAGCTGGTCGACCGGGGAGAAGAAGGTGACCTTGTCAGGCACAGACATGAGCCAGAACACCGCTTTGGACAGCATCCACGTGGAGCTGTACGAGGTCGTGGAGGAGTTCAACGACAGGGAGACCCCGTCTATAATGATAGATAACCCGACCGCAGGTATGCCCATTGCAATAGGGACGGTGTTCCATCTGTCGGGAAGCATCTTCGACGACGGACCGGATATCACCTTCGAGCTTTCCATCGACCGCGGGGAAACCTACGAGGACCTTACCTCGGTCCTTGAAGGTGCATGGGAGTTCGATCTGGAGATCGATACATTGGATATCGTTTCCGGATCGGTCCTGGACCCGGACCCTCTCAGGACCGTCCTGGAGAACTATCCCCTGATCTTGAGGGTGGAGGACGGTGCCGGAAGGCAGGTAGTCATGGAGCATTACCTGAACCTGATCGACCCGGACCCCCCTTCGGTCCGGATCACGATGGTGGAGTTCGACACCGGGAGCGATACCATTTTCGTTGATGTCATCACGAGCGACCTGACCCCGATAAGGTCCGTGAACGTGGAGATCATATCTCCCGACGGTGAGACCATCAGGAGCATCCAGCTCTATCACAACGTCCTCAGGACGGAGGAGGGAAGAACGACCGGGTCCGCGAGTTTCACGGGACCGTTCGTTCCCGGGGTCTATAAGATATCAGTCACGGCCTCGGACACATGGAACAACAGGGCCGAGGCATCGGTGGACCTTGACATCGAGACACAGGACAGGGAAGAAGAGAGAACGAACCCCCTGATATTCGTTTTGATATCCTTCATTGGCCTGGTTCTCCTGGCCATCATTGTATACGGGCTAGTGCGTGCATTCCGGCGCGGAAATCCATAAAATACCCAGATATCCCTGTTGAAGTTCACAAAACTTTAAATTCGGATATTGCCATGATGGGGCGGGGGAAAAACAGGCCCCCAAGCGTAAAGCGGGAGAAAATCCCAACGGAGGGATGGCCGTGGGTTTCAAATCCATAATCAATGACTACATGAACAAGTTGGACAAAAAGTCGGACCCCCAGCAGGGGGTAGAGAGGAATGTGGAGGTCCAGGAGGCTCCCCAGATGGTCGAGACCAATCCGGAGGATGAGGAGCTCAGGAGGGTCCTTGCGACCCTCAGGACGAACATCAAGATCGTCGGATGCGGCGGAGGAGGTTCGAACACCATCAACAGGATCGTTGAGGAGGGAATTATCGGTGCGGACCTGTTCGCCATCAACTCGGATGCACAGCATCTGCTGACGATCCATGCACCTCACAAGATGCTGATCGGCAAGAGAACAACAAGAGGCCTTGGGGCTGGAGCGAGCCCGAAGATCGGAAAGGAATCCGCCCTTGAGGCCGAGGAGGAACTACGGTCCAAGCTTATGGGATCGGACATGGTTTTCGTGACATGCGGTCTTGGAGGAGGGACCGGGACCGGCTCCGCCCCTGTTGTGGCGGAGATCGCAAAGCAGCTTGGAGCCCTGACGATAGCGGTTGTCACAAAACCCTTTGCGGGAGAGGGGGAATCCCGGATGGAGAATGCGGAATGGGGCCTCGCCGAGCTTGAGGACAACTCGGACACCGTGATCGTCATCCCCAACGACAAGCTCCTCGAACTGGTTCCAAGGCTCCCGCTCAACGCGGCCTTCAAGGTAGCAGACGAGATCCTGATGAAGGCGATCAAGGGCATCACGGAAATGGTCACGAAGGTCGGTCTTGTGAACCTTGACTTCGCCGACCTCAAGACCGTGATGAAGGGTGGAGGAGTGGCCGTCATCGGAATAGGCGAATCCGACGATGGCAACGAAAAAGCCGTAAAAGCAGTGGAGGAAGCCATAAACTCCCCGCTCCTCGAGTATGATATCTCATCCGCCAACGGTGCTCTCATATGCGTCACCGGAGGTGAGGATATGACGGTCACCGAGGCCGAGACCGTGGCGGAGTACATCAATCAGAGGATCAACCGCAACGCCTCCATCATCTGGGGCGCGTATATCGATCCGGAGCTGAAGGGCTCGATCAGGGTAATGCTCGTCTTGGTTGGTGTCACATCCGAACAGATATCGGGCAAATCAGTGGGCAGGTTCGGAGACAAGGATAAGGGCTATACCCGAAGGGAAGAGCGTTACGGTGTCCAGTTCGTCCGCTGAACGGAAGTGATATGATGCTCAAATGCCCCCGATGCGGGGAAGAGAACCGGGACAATGAGCTTTACTGTGCCGGTTGCCAGGCAAGACTGCCCTCCATGGACTCGTTGAGATCGACCCTCCGCGCAGGCGTTGAGGCCCTTGAAGATATGGACCTCCGAAAGGCCTACGACCGATTCATGGAAGTTCTCAAGAAGAACCCGGGAGACAGGAACGCCTGGTTCCTTCTTGGTGCGGCGAAGTTCAGGATGGGAAAGGGTTCCGAGGCGTGGGAGGACCTTATCGAGGTGGGCCTAGCCTCCGAGACCGGGAAGTGCGCTCACTGCAAGGGATCCGGAAAATGCGGTGAATGCGGGGGGACTGGCATCTGCATCATG
>JAFGJI010000139.1 GCA_016929175.1 Thermoplasmatota archaeon
CCCCACCTTCAGGGAGCTGGCCGCTATCTATGTTCCCGGATTCCGCTGCAGTGCCGCCTCCCCTTCCCACGGTTTCCTCCCCGGCAGGAGGTTGTACTTCTTCCGGTTCCATCTCGATGTTCTCGAGATCGTCTGCAGCTTCTTTGATGGTATCCCTCAGGTCCCTTTTACTCTCCATCTCTATCTGTTTCCTGATCTCCTTTTCCGACTTCCTTCTGGTCAGGATGATGATCTGGAGTGTGATTATGGTCAGAATTCCAATTCCGAACAGGACGATCAGGGCCATCGTTATCAACGATATGCCCTTTTCTGCCTCCGCGACCTCGATCTCGAAGGTGACGGATGACTGGTCCTGACCATCGCTGATGGATACGGTGATGCTGTGCTTCCCTATCTGGTCGTCCGTGGGTTTCCATTGCAGGGTCCCGGCGGACCCCGAAACGACCATCCCGGCGGGTCCCTGCTCCAGGGAATAGAGCAGGGATCCCGAGTCCTCCTGGTCCCCATCGTTCCCGGTCAACCTGAAATTCATGTTGCTCCCGCTCCTTACCTTCTGGTCCGGGACATTGTTGATCCGGGGTACATTGTTTATCCTGAAGGACATGACCCCGTCCTGGTTCGTGCCGAAGGTACACTGGTCGAACGGTACAACGGTCCAGTAATAGGTATTTCCCTGTTCAAGCCCGTCGATCGTCAGAACGACACCATCATGGTCCTTCTTGTAAAGGGCTTCCGACATGAGACCGGAGACATACGATTCAGTCCCGTGGAGGTATATGTCGTAGGTCAAGGGTTCGTTCTCCGGGTCCGTTCCCGTCCATTCCAGTACACTGCTGTGGGAAGGCACCTTTTCACCATCGTTCGGACCGGTCACTTGGGCTGTTGGTGACAAAGTGGGTCTCACGGTTATCCTGAACTCGTGCTTGTTGAACAGCTCGCCGTCGCTTGCCCTGATGGTCACTGCAAGCTCGTAGGGGGGCGCCTCGAACGGCCTGACCGAAGCCAGCCATTCGATCTCTCCGGTGCTCTGATCTATCTCCATGCCGGTGGCGGGACCTGTGGTCAGGGTATATTCTATGAAACCGCCCGGGTCCGGGTCCGTGGCGTTCACATCGAACCTGAACCACTGCCCGTGGGTGATCTCGAGGTTCCCGGGTACATCCACCCACTCCGGCATATCGTTGACGTTCTCTATCCTCAGGGTGAACTCCCTGCTCGTATTGGCTCCCAGGGGGTCCGTTACCGTGATGTTGACGGTGAAATCTCCCACATCGTACTTGCCCGGGGTCCCTTGAAGGATCCCGGTATCCTGGCCCATTGTCAGGAAGGCCGCATCCGTCCGGAGCGACCATATCAGGGGGGAATCCCCGTCGGGGTCCACCGCCTCGTACCTTCTGTAGTAGTTCTCTCCCTGTTTCCCCGTCCTGATGTCGAGCGTCGTGATCTTCGGCGGGTCGTTCAATCCTATCACCTCCAGCCGGAAATCAACCGAGGTCGTTCCGCCATTCCCGTCCTTGACGATCACCGATACATTCAGTGCCCCGATGTCATCGTTCAGGGGAATGCCTGACAGTATGCCCGTTGCCGCATCGATCGAAAACCATTGCTTGTCGGGTATCACGGACCACTTTATCTCCCCCTGGCCGTCATCGGAGCTGTTGAAATCAACGCTGTATTCCAGTCCCTCGAAGGCGGTCGTGACAGGTTCAGTGGTAATGTTCGGCGGGACGTTGGCAACCGTTATCTTGAACTGGTGCGAATCCTGGTGTCCTCTGCTGTCATTGATGCTTACAAGAACGTCCCAGGGCCCCACATGGTTGTTGTTCGGAGTTCCGTAAAGTTCATGCGTGTTCTCATCCCAGTTCAACCATGAAGAGAGATGGTCGACATCCCAGCTCACCTCCTCGTAACCGAAGTTCCAGTACTGTACCCTGTATTCCTCGTCCTCCGTTGCGGTGGTGACATCCTCGAGGGGTCTTATCTGGACCGGTGTGTGGACCATGAAGGCAGCCGAAACCATTTCCCATGATACGCAGCTTAACGTGATGTTCTCGAAATATACTGTCGTCTCAGGGACCCGGAATTGCGTTGTGTATATTCCCGTGGAATGTCCCGTCTCTGTAAGGACCAGCATCCCGTCATGGCTCGCGTTCTTGTCCGACGTCACGTTGACGAATGCCTTGTCGACGGTGAGCGGGTTCGCATCCATCCCAACCACCTTCAGGTGGATGGTCTGACCCAGGTCGGCCTTGTCGATGGTGGCCGTCGATACCATGTCCTCGTGAACGGTCAACGCACTCACGAATGAGGGGCGGAACGGGTAATCGACCAGTATGTCGGCCCACTTCGAAGGGTCCTTCCTTGAAACGACCCTCAGCGTGTCAAAATACAGTGAATCAGGGGGCAGGGAGAAGGAGCCGCGGAAGACCCCGCTGTCCTTTTCTGTCTCCAGCAGTACCCGTGTGAAAAGCGTCCTCCCCTCTTTGAGCGATGTTATGTTCACCGAGGCCCCGTCCCTTCTGGAGGCATTACTGTCCGTTCCCCTGAGCTCCATGTAGGCTTTGTCTCCCAGGTCGAAGGTGCTTCTCCCAACGGTGAAGTTCTCGTCGGAGAATATCCTGATGGAATCCACCGTGAGCGGTTCCGAGGAGGGGAAATGCTCGATCCCGAAAACGAAGGCGTCGTTGTAATAAGCGGATCCTTTCTTCTCCTTCTGGTAAGAATCGTCAATAAGAGGCATGTCGGTCGAGTTCGTCCGGCCGACAACGACTATCTTGCCAAGAGGGTCTATGAACAGCTCGCCCCCCTCCTCCTTGCCCGAGCCGCCGAAGTATGTGCTGTATTCCAGGTGGGAGAGGTCTCCCGAGATGATGCCGAGGAAGAAATCCTGGGCACCGTTGTAGCTTCGGTCCTCCGCATCGTCGGTTGTCAGCATATCGTTGGACCTGGTTGCACCGGCCATTATCACGTTGCCGATGGTGTCCACACCTATGCTTACCGGGGAATCATCATCGCTCCCACCGAAGAAGGTCGAGGCAACGACACTTTCCAGGGCCGGGTCCATGACCGTTATGAAAGTATCGCCTCCCTCCTTGATATCCTCCTGCAGGACCCCGCTTGTTATCGGGAAGTCCGAGGAGGAGGTATAACCGAACAGGATCACATTGCCGTTTTGGTCCACCGCCATACCATGAGGGACCTCCGAACCGGAGCCCCCCAGGAACGAGGAGGCAACAAGTTCCCTGCCGTCCCCCTTGATAACGGAGATGAAGCCATCACTGCTCCCTCCGTTGTATGTGGTATCGTAGCAGCCTGTCTTCATCGGGAAGTCAGATGAATAGGCGGAGCCGCTGACCAGAATGTCCCCGTTCGCATCCTCCAGGACCCTCTGGGGAGTGTCTGTTCCCGAGCCACCTATGAACGTCGAGGCCGTGAGGGTCTTGCCATCGGATGCAAATCTGGCAACAAAGCAGTCCGTGTTCCCGACAAGACTGCTCTGGAAGGCCTGGGACGTCAGGGGCAGATCGGAAGAATAGGTGGTTCCCAGCAGACAGAACCCTCCGTCTGCGAAGGTGGCGGCCCCGTAGGAAGTCTCGTAGCTCGAACCGCCGAAGTAGGAGGAATACTCCATTGATGTACCGTCCAGGCTCAGCTTGGAGAAACCGATATCGTAGTATCCGTCAAGGCTGCTCTGGTAACATCCCTCGGTGGTCGGATAATCGCTGGACGATGTGGTACACACCACGAGGATACCGTCATCCATCATGGACATACCCCCGTAATTCATGTAGTAGTCCGTACCGCTGCCTCCAATATAGGTCGAGAAGAGCAGATCAGATCCGCTTCCATCGAGCCTGGATACGAACAGGTCACCGGTACCTCCAAGGGCGGTGTCATAAGACCCCGGAATGGTGGGGAAATCCGAGGAATAGGTATATCCGAATATGATGATGTTGCCTTCCGCATCGGTCCCGGCACAGTAACCACTATCCATGTTGTCCCCTCCCAGGTATGTTGAGACCACAAGAGGGTCGATGACGATCGAAGTATCTCTCTTGCCATGGGGGATCGAGAATCCGAACTCATCTTCCGAAAGCATCCTGTAGCCTACCTCGACCTCCTCTCCACCGCCGGCTCCGTATGCCATCAGACCCGTGTCGCGAAGAGACCGGCCTCCGGGCCCGGTTATCTCGAGGTCGGGTCCATGGAACCCGATGGCCTCATGGCCTTCCACCCCTATTCTGATATCATCGATCCGGGCTTCAGTGCCGAGGACGATGTCGTACTTCGGCCCCTCCTCCCCGAAATGGAAGACCAGGTCCATATCGTTCCACAGCTCCTCGTACACCACCCTCTCGAAGCTCCTGACGTTGCTGACCCATCTGCTCTGGTCGTTCCCTATGAAGTAGTTCGTGTAATGGTCGAGCTCACCCTCGCCCCTGACCCGGACCGCTCTGGACCCCCTGAAGGTGTATTTCAGGACGCATCCCCCGGCCTTCTCTTCAACAGGGGGGATCTCCAACATCATCGGTGCATTCTGCAGTTCTCCCGGTCTGAGAGTGCATGATGGATCGACCATATGATAGTATACGCAGTCCGTTCCGAGGCCTATGTGCCCGAATGAGGTCTCCCCCACGAACAGAAGGTCGCTGTCCCATTGACCCAGGTTCTCGGTGAAGTAGCCCGTGAACGATGTACCGGAGAGATCCGGAACCTCCACTGCTGTCAATCCGCTGATGATATCCATGCTGCTCCTCACTTCCGACCCGGTCCCGCCTCTTTCCTGGAGGAAGATACCGGGTACTATCATTGCAAAAACAATGGTAACGATCAAGGTCTTCATGATGATCTTCAAGCTCATCTCTCCTCAACTGGCAGCCTCTTTTGCCCGTCCACTGCCTGTCGAAAGTACAGGACCCGGGATGGACCGGAAGGGGCTTGTATCACTCAAGACGACCATGAGCCTGTACAATTAAATATTTTTTGCAGACAAAAAATACCCGATTATGGGGATCAAAGGTGTCGAAACATTGTACCGTTCACTTTATATCCACTCCTTCTCATTCGATCGGGAGGGATAAAGATGAAGACAGTTGACATACTGGCCGCTGCGATACTTGCATCCATGGTATTCTCCGCGGGCTGTCTGGGGCCCGATCATGATGATAAGGACCCGATCGGGTACGAATCCCGATATGTTGCCATGAACGACCTTGTCAACTCCTCCAACGAGTTCGCCTTCAGGATGTATCGTGGACTTGTCAACGGGACCGACAACGTATTCTTCTCACCATATTCCATAGTGATCGCCCTTGGAATGGCATACGAAGGCGCCAGGGG
>JAFGJI010000140.1 GCA_016929175.1 Thermoplasmatota archaeon
CAGCTCCTCATCCGGGTCAGGGTCAGAGCTGCCCGATCCGTTCAGGACGATGATCTCATCGTCGCTCACCGGCCCCTGCACCGGTTCGGCAACGGCCACTGGGTGATCCGGTAGGTTCTTCACCTTGACAGTGAGGTTCAGCGAAACACCGCAATCGCCGTCGGACAGGTTCAAAACGAAGATCGAGATCCCCACATCGTAGGGACCGGGAGCAAGTCTGAGAATGCTCCCCTCGATCGAGCCGAACCCTGGCCCATCCAGTATCTGAAATGAGAGATCCTCCGGTTCATTATCCATATCAGAGCCCTCAAGCTCCAACTCCTTCACGGAATCCTGGTCCAGCTCGATGACGATCTCGTTACTTCCGACGGTGGTGGTCCCGATCCTCTCCCATACCGGAGGGTCGTTCACATTGATTACATCGAGTTTGAAAACGGACCAGTTCCAATCCTTGCCATCGTAGATGGAGATGTTCAATTCGTGGACCCCGACCATGTCGTTGGTGACGAGGAGGGAGAGGTTTCCGGTGTAAGGGTCGAACATGAAGTCCTCCGGTCTCTCTATCAGGGCTCTGAGATCACCGAGGTCGAGAAGGAATGAGATCCTGTCCTCGGGGTCAGAGTCGTATCCGTTGAACCTGTATTCAAGGTAGGTGTCTTCTATAACCTGAAGGTCGGGAACAGGTTCTATCACGGGTATGTCCTGAACGGAGATCACCTCCAGCTGGATATCCCGGTACACCGTATCATGATCGTCGCCCAGCGATAGGGAAACGGTGCTGTCTCCGTACCAATTCTCCTTGAGGAATACCATGAACAGTTCGCTGCCGATGAGCTCCACGGTGAGGTTCTCGGGATCGGACTGTCCCACCAACAGCAGCTCGAGCTGGCCCCTGGGGCTCTCCACATCGTCGATCAGATCGGTGAGGTCGATCAACGAACCGGGTTCATCATCCTCCTGGAGTTTGATGGTCGGTATCTCCCCGATCGCTGGAAGCCTGTTCAATATCTCGAAGGAGTTCTCCAGGAAAAGGGTGAACGGGAAGAAATTGATGCTCTCCACCTGTAGCGAGATATCATACCAGCCAAGGTCCGCTTCAATTGGAGGCCTGATCCTGAACTCCCATCTCCCCTGCACGAGGGCCGGTTCGGTGAACCAGTCCACCTCTGTTCCGTTGAAGAGAATATCAATTGTCAGGTTTACCTCTTCCAGCGGTCCGTCAAGGTTGGGCTCCAGTGTCAGGTTGGTGTATATATTCCTTGTCACGTCCGTTCCCATCTGCATGAGGGTCAGGTTGAGTTTTCTCTCGGAGTAGACAAGGGTTGCATTCATCATATCCAGTACCATGGATGCTCCGAGGTGGTCAGTGACCCTGATCCTGAAGGAATAGGGGCCGAGATCGAAGTTCTCTTCTGGGGAGAAGGAGACATTGAAGGTACCGTTTTTATCATCGTACATGATGCCCCCTATTGCATATTTGTCCCATTCGGGGTGCTTCCTCGAAGAAGAGAGTACGCTGACCTTCAGATCTCCCTCGAACTGGTCTGGGTCCGAAACTGCAATTGTGAGATGAGAAGCCTCTGTCCTGACGACAATTTCCGGAACGGCGACATGATCTATTCCGGGAGAAATATTCTCCCTCCAGGACACGGACCAGCTGTCAAGTTCCGGATATGCGGCGTCCATTGATGTGAAGTTCGCCCTCAACCTGATGGAGGGATATTCAATGGGATCGATCCCGGAGATCTTGAGGTTTGACCCGGACATGTTGACAAATCCGGGTATGTACCTGTTGTTTTTTGCATCGAGAATGGATACCGTGATCCCCGATCCCGGAGGGCAAACCTTGCTAATGTTCAGGTCCTTCCAGTAATGGTTCTGCGGTACGGTTATCGCATTGGATATCAGGAAGACATCCGTATTGCGGTAACCGTTCTTCCAGGCATAGTAGGAATGGTAATTGGCCCTTATCTGGGTGGCCGATAGTGCCTTGTCGGACAGCTTCACCTCATCGATCAGGCCGTCGTACGGATAGCTTAGGTAGCTGCCTCCGTCAAAGCATCCTATGAAGAGGGGATTGTTGTAATGGGTCATACCCGTCGAGCTTGCGGTGGTTGCTATGTTCTTCCCATCGAGGTAGAGCCTCACGTTGGAGCCGTCGTATGTTCCGACGAGGTACTGCCACTGGTTTTTCTTCACGAGAGATTGGGCGTTTGCGTGCTTCACCGATGGGGTCTCTATGGTGAACTGACCGATCATCATGTAGTATCCTACCCTCTTGTGGACTATGAATCCCTTGCTGTCGAACTGTCCGGGCAACGTATGGGGGTAGATCCAGGCTTCCACGGTTATCCTGCTGGGATTCAGTACGCTGCTCCATGGCACCTTGACGTAGTCGTTCGTCCCGTCGAAATCCAGGGCCGATCCGTCGATGCCGTTTACCCAATCCGCGGAGTTCATGTTGTACATGGTCCCATGCTTGCTGTTGCTTGATGAATCGTTGACCTTGGTTCCCGAGCCCTCGTCGAAATGCCAGAGTGCAATGGTGTTTGGGTCCACAATGTTGAGACCCCTCACCAGACCCGGAAAGATCGTTCCGTTCGCGAGCTCGAACTCGGGTCCGTTCAACGCATGATCGCCCTTTGCCATGGTTGCAATGTAAGATCCATTATTGAACTCGTCCGTCCATCTGTTCCCTCTGCCATCGCTGAAAAAAGGAGGTGCCGAAACGGATCCTGCATCGGTTAGACCGATCGAGCCGAACCCTGAGATCAGAAGACCGAACACTGCTAGAAGGATGATCACTCTCATTCTATTTCCCCGGTCCGTATCAACAATGTCCCGGTTTATTAAAATTTGCATCTCTGGATGGATGTCGATCACGCTCGTTCCCATCAGACCATAATCGACACACGATAGATCCTATATTGAAGAAAGTGTGATCTTCGAACGTAGCAACCTGAATTTTTTACCATGATATCATGATCTTGAAGACGAACAGAAACATACGAACTTCCACAAGCTCCCAAATTGATCCTGCACCGGGGCCCCTATAAAAATATCAGGAAGACCCAGTAAACGAGGAAATTCAAAAGGGTTAACGGAGCCCCGATCTTGAAAAATTCAAGAAAGGTAATGGTATCACCCGTTCGTTTCTCGGCATTCTGAACAATGATCACATTGCTGGCTGCTCCGATGAGCGTGAGGTTTCCCGCGATCGTTGAACCCGCTGCAAGGGCGATCATCGATATGTTTGATGCACCAGCCTCTGAAAGAACAGGCAGATATAATGCCACGAGCGGGACGTTGGATATTACCTGGCTACCGAAAATGCTGATGGCGAATATTATCGGTATGGAATCCATTTCCACACTATCACTCCCGAAAATGTCATTGAATACCCCCGTATTCCAAACGCTTTTCATGAGAATGAACATCGATATAAAGAAAAGCAGAGTGGACCAGTCAATGGAACGAATGATCTGGAACCTCCTTCCATGAAAAAGGACTATGGGAAGCATGGAAATAAGAGCGATGTACGTGAGCCTCAGATCAAAGCCCGGAAAGATAAAGGCAAGGCAGATCTTCAATATGATCATGATCAGTATCAGGAAAAGGGACACCTTGGTGAGAAGCGCGAGCTTCTCATCGCGGATAGGTTCGGGCTTGATATCCATGACCTTTTTACCGAATTCCTTTCTGAAAGCGATCCTGACAACAATAAAAACCATCATCAGGTTGATCAGGGTTGGAAAGAAAAGATGCGATACGAATTCCAGGAACGGATTTTCCAGTGTGCCCTCAAGAGCAACGAGAAGGTTCTGTGGATTTCCGATGGGACTCACCACACTTCCGATGGTTATGGAAAAAGCCAATGTCATCAACATCAATTTTGGCGAGATCCTGCTTGTCCTGGAAAGAATAAGAACAACAGGGGTTCCGATCACGGCAACGGTATCGTTCATAAGAAAGGCCGATGATATGGCCATGATGATGATGATCGATAGGATCAGAACATCGACTCTCACGGCCTTTCTAAATATCTTCTCCGATAACCTGGTGAGAAGGCCGCTCTCGTCGAGAGCCTGTCCGATCACGAAAACACAGAAGAGGTATATGATCACATCAAGGTCGATGGAATTCATCGCATCCGGAAGGGATATCTGACGGAGAAGAAGGACCGCGAGAGCACCCATCCCCATTATCTGCCATATCTTCAACCTGAGGCTCCCTATCCTCCGGAAGATGATGAGGATGATCACAACCATCAGGATGATGAGTGCGATCATAAGAAGGCCGTGACATTGGTCCGGTTATTTAAATTTTGATCAAGATAGGGGAAAATAGATGACCAAACGGTTCAGGGGGAAAGATATGCTGGCAAAGATAACTGCACTATTTTTCCCGAAGCGGTTACGATAATGGCTCATTTGATCTTATTATGCTATTATCCGGACCTGAAGGCTTTCAGCCACAACATGGTCCCTTGAATCGGTCCAGTACTTTCAATAGACCCTCTTTCAATATCTCTCTCGGAATGTTCTCACTTGAGGTCCCATCGTATTCGAATGTCCTGCAGTTCGTTTCCTCTCCGCAAACATCCGAACAGGAACCACAGTAGTTTTCGGAAATCTCCAGTTTTCCGGACACGATCTCCTCGATGTCCTGTCCGTTCAATCTTATGGTTGGGGACCTCTTCAGTCCGTATTTCTCTTCATCTTCCCTGTTCCCTATCCTGATCTTGTTCACGCTGAGATGATCGATGACCCGCAATTCCGGTCTCAATTCCAGAAGTACCTCATCAAGTGTCCCATCGGTGGTCTGGCACCTCTCGCAACAGGACAGGTCCAGATACAGGAAATCTATTACCAATCTGTTCATTATCCACTCACCTTCGTCATCATTTTTTCAGTTGAACGTCTATCGACCGATCGGGTCGATCCAAAATATCAGGTCTTTCTCGAGGATGGTATCACCAGTTCGCTGTCCATGAACAGCTCCTTTGACCTCTTCAAGGCCGTGAGAACGGGCATCTCCTTCCCGCTTAAATAATTTATCAGGGCCCCTCCACCGGTGGAGACATGGTCGATATGGGTGAACCTCATGTCCTTGATGACCGC
>JAFGJI010000141.1 GCA_016929175.1 Thermoplasmatota archaeon
ACCGCCTGCGTATTGCTGGCGCCCGGCTGGAGCATGCCAAAGGCCCTGGCCACGTTCATCGTGAGGTCCTCGATGACCGGGAAGTTGACTTCGACCCCCTTCATGCCCTTGTACTGGATCTTCTCCTTGATCGTCCTCAGCCACGCGATGTGTGCGTAGATGCTGTCGATGGACAGTCCGATCAGCTCGCAGTTGCGGGCCTGGAAATCCTTGTGCATGGACGCGAACGTCATGAACTCGGTGGTGCACACCGGCGTGAAGTCCGCAGGGTGGCTGAAGAGGATCACCCATTTCCCCTTGTAGTCGTCCGGGAAGTTGATATCTCCCATTGTCGTCTTGGCCTTGAATGAAGGCGCTGTGTCTCCTATCAAAGGCATCCTGTATTCCGTCTTCGTATCATCCATTATACATCACCTCATCTAGCATGTTAGGTTCTCCCGGTATATCTCTGATATAATTAATAATTGACGCATTAATTTGAAAGAGGGGACTTTCGCCCTCGTTTTCCTGTTAAGGATCCACGGGAGGGTTTCCAGCCACTCCCGTATATCCATTTGACCTTATGTGTCCTCCGGGATGACACCGGGGTCAGATCAAGTTCACTCCTCCGGTGGAGGCTGACCAGAGCCTCTGCGCAGGAATACGAACAGCAGTATCAAAAGGACCAGCAGCACCAGGGCTATCAAAGCGTATGCCCACCAGGGCAGTCCCTTATCTTCATCATCCACTGGCTTATCGTCATCATCATCGTCAGTGGGACCCGTATCCTTAGGGGGAACCTGAATGTCAACTATCTCGCTGAAAGCTCCCTGCCCTAGGGCATTCACCGCAGCCACCCTGTAATAATAGGTAGTGTTCCAGGACAGCCCCTCGTCGAAATACTCCGTTTCAAGGCCCACCTCCGCAAGGAGTTCCATGCTGTCCCCTGTGGTGCCCCTGAATACCAGATATTCCAGAATAGGGGAACCGCCATCATCCTCCGGTTCGGACCAGGTCAAGGAGACATTGTTCTCCTCCAGTGTCCCGGCAAGATCGAGTGGCGGGGAGGGGGCCGTGAGGAGAGGGATCTCTATCTGCAATGCCATGGAAAGCTCTCCGGGGCCGATGGCATTCAGGGCGCTCACCGAATAGTAGTAGGTCCCTCCCCTTTCCACGGTATCATCAGTGAAGGAGGTCGTGTTGACGGAGGCAATGAGGGAGAGATCTCCGGGGTCGCCTCCACGGTGGACCTCGTACTCCATAACGGGCCAGCCGCCGTCATCAACCGGCGGGTCCCAGCTTATTTCGACAATGCCCCCCGTTTCTTCCAGGTTAACGTTCTGAACAGGGCCGGGGGTCGTCTCATTATCGAGCAGCACCAATGAGTTGTTGAGATCGAGCCAGTTCGTTGGAGTGATAATGACGGTCTCGCCAGGCTCCACGGTTATCCCGCTCCTCGTGGCGGTCGGGAGGTATCCCACTCCCGGTCTGTCCGTCCCGTTCCATACCTCCTCGGACATCACATTGTGGGTGAACTCCACATCGAAGGTGGTGGTGCCTCCCCCGGCATTCGTGAAAACAAGGCCAGTGTAGTCCTCGTTGGTGGAAAGTACATGCAATCCGTCGCCGTGCTCACCGTCGTCGTTCAGCTCGGCACCTTTGACCTTGAACGTCCTGTACCTGATCCCGTAGTTGTGGACGATGCTTCCGTTGTAGACCTTGTTCTCATCATCGGAACCGTAGGCCATCTCACCCAAGTACGGATTGCCATCTCCGTAGAGGACAGATACCGTATCGTTCGACCCTTCGCTGACCTCCGCGTCCTCGATGTAGAAGGCCGATGAGCCGTTGTTGATAGATGACCAGTTGTAAGAGCCCTCTCCATTTCCCGTTATATGGGTGGTGTAGTTACCTTTGGGAAGGTAGTATGAAGATGGTTTGAAACCGGCACCGCCGAAGAGCGGAAGCGGAGCAGCATCTTCGATCTCCCATAAGAGCGATCCGTTCTCAGCGACCCCCACCTGATGTCCTTCCTCATCGGAGATCGAGACATCCGCCGACCCTGCAAGAAGATTGATTATTCCGGTGACCGAGAGAGGCAGGGTCCGACCCCCGTTTATGACATGGTAAGGTACGAACGCGAGACCTACCGCGTCCGACCATTCGGTACCGTCGACCCACTCGAAGGACCAGTCCCAGTAAACGCCGCTCCTGTCTATCTCTATGTAAGGCGGATGCTGATTCCAGGGGTCTGCATGCTGGGACATCCAGATGGCATCGGCGGGATCGGAGAACTCTTCCCTGTTGGAATCATAAACATAGAACCGGATCTTATCCCCCATGTCGTCGTATGCGTATGGGACAACGGCATGCGCTCCTTCATCACATATCATTGTCGCGATACCGAGCTGCCCGCTGTCTATGCTCGATTTCACCACGCTTATCCAGGGTCCCATCCCCGTATATTCAGAGGAAGGTACCAGGCCGTTGATCAGCGAGTAGAGGTACTGGTTGAGTATCTCTGACGACATCTGGGCACCCTGATGCTCCTGGACGTACCGTTTCATCTCCCCCGTCCTTTCGAGGTCGGTCCAATCGGACACACCCTGACCGAAGTGGGAAGTTGTCACGTCTCCGTGATAATGTTTCAGAGCCGTGGAGCTCATACCGAAGCATTCTCCCTGCCTGGCGCCATAATGGAACACCGCACCGTAAAATATCGCAGCAAGAGGATCCGGGGCGAAGGGCTCATCTATCAGGTAACCCGCACAATCCCACCCGGTCCAGGGGGTCCAGTAAGGAATACCTATACAGATCCATGCTGTAAGGTATACCTGGTTCCCGAAGACATCCTTGTAATTGCCATCTCCCCACGGGTTCCATGGATAGCTCAGGGTATGGGTGTGATTGTTCTGGAAACCCAGACCGTTATCGAACTGCCATAGAGGTTCCGGGAATATCTCTATTGTATTGCCCTGTATGTCCTCCCCGATCATGGTCCTGACCTTCACGTCGTATGTACCTCTCGGAAGGTCATCATACAGTGTGAAAGTGTATTCATGGTCCGGGTCGGGGTTTCCCGGGAAAGGATCGGTCGAAACATCTGCCACCACCGTGTTTCCGAACAGCACTTCAGCACCCATGAGGTCCTTTCCCGTGATCTTGATGGAGGTGCCCACCCACGCGACCCCTGGCGAGAAGGTGTATATGTCCGGGGCGTTCGGGGTGACTGCCACCGTGACCCTATCTCTGTTGTATAGAAGGAGATCATGCTCCTTTCCGTCGGAGACCTCAAGTTCGAACACGAAGTTGACCGGGAAATGTTGCAGCTGCACGGAGAAATAAGGGTGCGCCGTGGAGGCGGCTGACAAGGTGACGTCCATGAATTCAGGTGATACCTGGGTCCATGTATAGGTCAGGGGATCCCCGTCCTGATCGTAGGACCCGCTTCCATCAAGGGTTATGACATCCCCCTCGTTAGCGCTCTGATCCGGGCCCACCATTGCGATGGGGGGCCTGTTGAACTCGATGGTGTCGAAGATGTAGAACACATGGTTCGAGATCACGGTCCTGTCAGGATAAGAGCTGGACGACATGAAGATACGGACCTTTGCCTCATAGGTGTCAACGGCTGGAGCGGTCCATACGTAAGCGGTTCCGAAGCTTCCCGTGAGGGTTGTGATCGTCGTGTAGGAGTTGCCGCCATCGATGGAGTATGATATCTGGAGGCTGTCAATGTTGGAGGACCCTGTAAGCGAATACCTTATGGGATATGATTCTCCGGAACCTATCACTACCCCGCCGTCTACGGGTGGATTGGGGTCGATAAGGGTCACGGAGGGTACACTTGCGCTCGTGATTATGGTATTGAACGAAGAGCTCTGATCATCCCCGTAGCCATACCATTCACCGTACAACGATACGATCTGGACAACGAGTTGTGTGGTCGAAACGGAAGGGACCGTCCAGTCATATTCAAAATCATTGTCGGTATATGCTATCGTGTACCAGTACGACCCACCATCGGTGGAATATCTCAACCACGCTCCGTTGATCACTTCTTCCGGATCGGCGGAAGTATGCCATTTGATCTTGTAAATGGTTCCTGCGACCAGCGTCACTCCTCCGTCCGGCTGGATAAGTGTTGTGGCGGGTGAAACGATCTGGAATTGCGGCGTCGTATCCGTTGAAAGGACCGATACGTTGTTCTTCGACATCGCATCGACCTTGATCTCCCCGTAACCGCTCTCTATGTAGGAGGGAGACCACCATATCCAGTTCCTGTTGGGATCGTACCAGTCGTACTGTCCCGGAAGAGGCACGAAAGATGTCCATCCCGAACCGTCATCGGTCCTCCAGGTGAACCTCAGTCCCGCCACCATGTCGTAGGGGTCGTAAAGGTCGTATTCGCAGAGATAGTATCTTCCGTAACTCACCAGTGATGGTGATTCGGTGAAGGAGATGGAAACACCGGGTTTGATCGTGAAGTTGGCATCCGATTCGTCCTGATCGTAGATCTTGTATGGTTTAACCATGGAATCCGTCCAGACCACCATGATCTTGCAGTATGTGGAGTTGATGTTCGGAGGCACATCCCAGTCGATCCATCCGTAACCGTGGGATGGTGTGTTGGCAACTGTCCTTATGTTATCATAGCTCTTTCCACCGTTCGTGGAGAGAAGGACAGCGATATAACCTCCGGATGTGGATATCGTCCACTGGACCCGATACTCGGTCCCCGCGATTATTTTCTCGCCGCCGTTCGGTGTGAACATCTCGATATCATTCTCGGCAGCCAGGCTTGAAGGAAGTTGTAATATGCTGAAGAGCAAAAGAGCTGTGATGAATATGATCCCAAATTCCTTCCCGTATCCTGAAAAAGATCTTCTTCTTGACATTCTGGTCCTCCCGTATATGTGAGATCCCCAATTACAAAGTGGTTTCAATACTATTTGTATTTTATTGGGGGTTCGCTATGAAAGGTTTGAAAGGAGACCTCTCATCCCGGTAACCGAAGTCCAATCACTTTATTGATGGGATCGATGATGTATTGTACTTATTCGTTCTACCTTTTTCTCACAAGCAGAACGACAACGATCATAATGATGATGAAAAACGGCTACCGCAATAAGCATGGGGATCAGGATACCGATGCCATCATCCATGGGGCCCTCCTCATGCTTGACCCCGTCCCCGGGGGGTCTCATCTTGTGAAGAGAGGCATGACCTTTTTCGAGATCTCCGATGCCGAGCGTTTCTCGGGCCAGATATAATCATCAATGAGTTTCTCTTCCTCGAGCATCCGGAGCGCCCTTTCGGTATGCACCTTTGCCACGATGTGGCATTTGCGATTGTACTTCCGGATGCGTCTGGCAGTTATGTACATATCATGCTCGTCGGCGATGGACAGGATCGCCATCCTTGCTTCTCCGACAATGGCCTCCTTGAGCACATGGGAAGATGCGGCGTTCCCGAAAACCGTTGGGACACCCCGATCCTCCAGACCCTTCAACCTGGAGTATCTCTTATCAATGACCACGATCGGAAAATCCATCCTCTCCAGCAGATACACCACCTTCGATGTCGTCCGGCCGTGGCCCACGATGATGACATGGTCCTTGGTATCTATCCTTTTGTTCTCCCTTCTAACGAACCACTTTAGGATGAAGGGTGTGGAGAGAACCGAGAAGAGGGCCATTATCACCACCGAAACCAGCACTTCCTGGTTGAATAGCCCCGTCTCGTAACCTACCGCTGTTGCTGCGATGGTGGCAGACAGCTGGGGCCAAAGGACCATTCCGAGGATGATGCCATCCCTGACCGGCAACCTCTTGACAAGAGCGAAGAGTATGCCTCCCGTGATCTTCGAGACCACAAGGGTCGCGATCAGAATGATCGGGAACAGAATGTTCCCGCTTCCCTCGAAGATCACACCTATGTCAAGTTCCATGCCCAGCACTATGAAGAATACCGGGATCAGCATCCCGTAGCCTATCGCATGGATCTTATCGAACACGCCCTGGCTCGGAATGTACTTACCCACTATCACGCCTGCCAGGAAGGCTGTCACTATGCCGTGAACCCCGATAGCATAACCCAATGCAACGATCACCATCAATATCGTGATTATGAACTTCAGGTCCCCTTCCCTGGGTTTTCTGCTGGTCCTGTTGAAGAAGAAGCGCAATATCCGCGGCAGACCAAAGAAGGACAGGACTATCAGCAATGCAAGTTCAAGAATGAATATCAGCAGCATATAGGGCGGTTGGTCCGTCTTGATTATCACGCTGAGTAGGACAAGGCTCGCAGCATCCAGAATGATGATCCCCGGAAATATCAGATTCGCCAGTCTCTTTTTGACGGTTGGTGCGGAGTTGACCATCGGTATGATCTCTCCAATGGACGAGGATATCAGTATCGTTCCTATGAGCGTCGATGTGAGGATGGAATATCCCCATCCAAGGCCGAGCAGGAAACCCGCCAAGAAACATACACCTGCCGAGATCGCCGTGAAGAGGACTATGGGCCTTAGGCCTATCTTGCCCATCTCGAATATTTCGAGCCCCGCAATGAATACAAGGAACAGCAATCCCAGCTCCCCGAGGAACACCAATCCCTCTCCCAGCGGCAATCCGAGACCGTAAGGTCCAAGGGAGACCCCTGCGATGATGTAGAAGGGAACCGCCGTGATCTTGTACCTCTTGAGGAACTCGGGGATCATCAACGAGATTATCAGGATAATACTGAACGTGATGAGGGGATTAGAAATAACGTCCTGAAGATCCATTCCATATGCTCATTGGGCTTATCCTATATAATGACCCCGAGCATATGACGGCCGAAAAAATGCCGGTAGTGGACCACTTATTTCCAAGACCTCTTCGAGCCCTGATGAGCCGGCCCCTTCCCCCACTTCCTATCGACGCCTGTCGATGGGAAGCAGTCATGAAACGGGAACTGCTTCACTTTTTCCTTACGAGCAAAACAATGACCAACACCCCAATGATGATCAGCACCAGGACAGCTGCCGCAACCAGGATCCATACGAGGAGGCCGATACCATCATCATTGGAGCCCTCCTTGTCGTAGGTACCAATGTTCTTCTCCGCGTCGTCCGTGCTCATCGGCCCGAACTCTAAGGAATCCAACGAACCGGGCAGACCATCCATCCCGAGATCCTCTCCAAGGCTCTCGATCTTGACTGAAACGAAGAACCCTTCCTCCGGGCAGTATAGGAACTTCATTCCCGAGAGCCCCGAACTTTGCTCCTCCTCGAATAGATAGTCATCATCATCCAGAAGATAATCATCATAGGGGTCCTCATATTCCTCTTCCCCGAGCTGGATAACGTAAGCTTCAGAAGAAGAACCGTCAGCCAGTGCTACCATCTCGGTCCCGGTGCACATTATCGGGATGCTCAGAGGGAACGTTTGTTCCTGGATGACGCCGTCCTTTATCTCCTCGCTGCCAGTATCCAGTTCCTCGAATATGATAGGGAATGCAATGTCATCCTCCAGCATGTCCGTCAATAACTCCTCGGGGAGTCCATCGGCATCGATGGTCCCCTGGTAGGTTCCAGAGACGGTGACGTTGGATTCCGCGACCCATTCCTCGTTCTCCTCGATCGGGAAATTGAAGATATCCAGAGGAGGATCGAAATCCATGCTCAGGGTAAGCTTGATATCGGCGGACCCGGAGACGTCGTAATCGCTGTATCCCACTGTCATTATCTCCTCGTAGGTCTCCTCATCGTAATCATAGTCGGTCTCGGGGAAGTTCAGTATCTCGACATCCCCGCTCCCGACAAGGCTCATCTCCATCTCGAGGTCCTTGAGCTTGAGACCGTCTTTGGTGAAATGAGCGGTCCCGTCCGCTTTCAGGGAAACGTCCAGGACAACATCTATCGAGACCTCCTTGCTTTCCATGGGCGGTTCGAAGTCCCAGTCATCGTAGGTGTACGTCCCTTCCTTGGGCATGTCTCCTGTTATCTGCACGTTTGCATCGAGGTCTATGCCTCCGCCTGATGTGATGTCCATGGTGTATTCGGTGTCCGTCTCTCCGGTTATCTTGAATATCATGTAATATCCAGCTTTTCCCTCGAGTTCGGAATCGAAGGAATCGAACTCGCCACTCAGCACTCCGTATACATCAAGCAGGGGCCCGAACGTTTCACCTATATCTATCTCGTAACCCATCGACCATTGGTCACCTACATCCCATTCGGGGGCATCTGCCTGGCCTTCTCCATGCATCGAAAAAGCAAATAGAGCACTCAACAGCAATACCCCAAGAAACATTGGTAAGATCCTTATCCATTTCATGAACCCACTTCCCTAGGTCGGTCAATATATGAGAGATGGGGTAATAAATGTTTTGTGGGACGATTCTTTTTTTAGCAAGGTATCATACCATGTGTCCGGCATATCGAAGATGGTGTGTGATGGAGGCCGGTACCATAGTAGCCACCTCGGTTCTGCAGATAAAAATGGTTTTTTCAAATGGACCCTTTGGGATATTGAGTGGGCCAACCCGGACCTTTACAACTTCTTGCAAGGGCCATAGCACATACCAAAGCTTGAGCTTTAATTATTCGAATGACATCAACTGATCAGATCATTTCCTGATAGCGTGGAGGCTTACCGTGTTGTAATATTTGCCACCTTCGGCTTCCATCATGGGTCTGTCCTGTATTGCATGCTCATTGTCACATGAGAGCCAATCTTCCCATGCCTGCTCGTGGCATTCAATTTCCCTGCATCTGATGTCCTTAACAAGGTCGGAGGCTTCCCAGTGCGCCTTCCACCACTCACAGGTATGGAAATTGTAATCAAGCTGGTAGAAAGGTCTCATCTCTTCCGGGACACCCTCATCGAACTCTTTCCGAAGCCCGGGAACACCCACATGGATCTGTCCACCTTTCTTCAGAAGGGGTGCGAGATGTTTATCAAGATACCCTTCTTCATGGCCGAAATAATGGAAGGAATCGACCGAGATGATGAAATCAAAGAAACCCTCGGCATAGGGTAATTCGTGAGCCTCGGCGTGGATGGGTATGATGAGATGATCCAATCCAAGTTCTTTGAACCTGTTGAAGTTCTCGGTGGCACTGATCCAGAGATCTGTGGCATAGACAGTGACTCCGAACTTTCTTGCCAGATAGATCGAGGTCAGCCCCCTCCCACAGCCAAGATCCAGGACCCTCATTCCCTTCCTGAGGTCCATATCTCTCGTCATCTCTTCCAGTATTCTCACAGCGTTGGGTCCCATCATGTTTTCCCTGATGAGTTCGTCATCGAGATCTATTTCACCGTATATCATTCTCACACCTTCCTGATCGATCAATATCCATATTTCTTATGAGCTTCATCTATGGGGATCAGCTCTGAAACACGAACCTGTTTCTCCTCTTCGAGTACTGAATAGAACACTGTCCAGGTTCGGCCGATATGCATCTGATACCTCAACTTCCCTTTCACAGGAAGTTTCTCTTTGTCACCGGAACCTCTGTCTGGATAGGAATCTTCCTTTAACTTCTTCAAGTTGCTGATTATGATCGAAGAACTGTTACCATCCAGGTACCGAAGCATTTCCTGGATATCATCCGTGATATGGACCTTATAGGTCATCGATATCGACCAGGTCCTCTGTTTTCATGGCTTCTACCTTTTCCATCTTCTCCATCAATTTCTTTCTATTGTAGAGCTGGAGCATTTCACGTATGAGGTCATCGTATGTACTACCCGCCTCCTTGGCGCTGCTGAGCTGCCTCCAGATAGATTCCGATACGGGGATCCGTTTTGTTAGGGTCATCATACATTACATGGAGTTTACAATATTTTAACTTTGTGCATTATTGTAAATGTTTACAATAGTTGTTATTAAAGATGATCCGGCGAAATAGTGCACACTTGTAAGTATGCACTCTATTTAAAAGGACACTCGGGAATAAATGAATCGCACCTATTTGATGAGATCTCCAACTCCCTACCCCACTGACAGTTTTGAAACTATGACATGTAAAAGAAGATAAGCGTGCCGACCCGGGTCCATCAGATCCTATAGGATCCCGATATCCTCTTTTCCGGAGAATACCAGTAGGCCAGCTAGAGGTATTGCTTTGACGGTGTCAAGATTTCCCTCATATGACCTGGTTATCACTCTTTTCTTTCCTTTCCATACAATTGATATACTACCATCGGAAGGTAGATCATCCACATACTTGACCTCAAAGGCGATCTTCTTTAAAATGAAATCAATTTCCTTACCTGAAGAACGATGATAGTGGACCGACCCGTATCTTCTAAGTTTCAAGAAAACAAGGTTTTCCACAACAGCCCCCATATTCACCTTGTCCATGATGACATTGAAGATCCCGGTATCTGAAAGATAATACTTGGGAGGATTGGCTTTTCTCTCCTTGAAATTTCCATATCTTTCGACCTTTCGTATCAAGTTCACTTCCTCAAGGAGTTCCAGGACCTTTCTTATTGTCTCCTCGGAGTGGTTGAGGACTCTCGAGATACTCCTGATGCTTACGGGAGTGGATACATTCTTCACGATCATCGTAAAGATGTTCAAAAGGGATTCATTATCCCTTAACCTCGACCTTGTGAACACATCTCTAAAAAGAACAGATTGTATCATCGTATTCAGCGAATTGATATCTCCGGTGAGAACATATTCCGGTATTCCTCCAGTTAAGGCATATTGATGGGCTAGCTCAACAAGTTCCTGATGGTTTTTTTCACCTATATCATGTCCATTGAATATCAGAAATTCCCTGAAATCCAGGGGTCTCATCTCAACGATACGATATCTTCCCGTCAGATGAGGAGTTTTCATCAATATCTCAAGGTTGGCGGAACCGGATGCAAAGATCTTTGTCATACCCAGATCGTAAAGGTTCTTCAACTGCAGTTCGAACTTTTCCTGAAAATGAACCTCATCGAGAAAGAGATAAAGTCTTTCATCATTTCTCATTCCAGAACTCTTTCTGTATTCCTCTTCGATCTCCAATATGGTCCTGTCCTTCAATCCGATATTGTCCATTGAAATAAAGAGGATATGTTCGGGTTTCGTCCCTTCGTCTATCATCCTGTGGATCATCTGTTTCATCAGCGTGGTCTTACCTGTACGTCTCAATCCAGAGACCAAAATAACATCGTTGTTTTCCCTGTATCTCATCAGTTCTTCAAGATATGTTTCGCGGGGAATGCCGGGGAATTGGGTTTCACCGAACCACCATGGGTTGAACCGGTCTATCAGGTCCGTCATGATCTAAGATATGCATATGATATTATATAAAGTGCACACTTATAAGTATGCACTCTATTTAAAAGGGCAGTCGAGAATAAATGGATCGCACCTATTTATTGAGATCTCCAACTCCCTACCCACCTGACAGTTTTGTAACTATGACATGCAAAAGAAGATAAGCGTGCGGACCCGGGTCCATGCATTATGTTGGTCCATACAACAGCTCATAGGCTTGTTTCTCTTCCTCAGTAGGACCGGTGTCTTCCGGAGGGGTTTCCTCTTCAGATATCTCATCTCCTCCTTCTTGTTTCCCTTTGTTCTTCATGAACAGGAACACTCCGATACCTGCTCCTGCAAGAACCAAGACAACAATGATCAAAATGATGATCCAGATCGGAAATCCTTCATCATCAGGAGTTGAGACGATCTCCTTCTCCTCGACCTCGATATCGAACTCTTTGTAGACATACTCATATCCATCATACAGAGAAATGTTCACGTTATGATGTCCGACCTGAGCTTCCATCGGGGTCCATGTTAACATTCCATTGAAGAGTTCCATTCCCATTAGACCTTCAATTAACTGGAATACAATGTCATCATTGTTGAGGTCCGAACCCATCAGGCTCAGTCTGAACTCAACTCCAACTTTCCCTTTGGGAACGGAGAATTCCTGGATGGAAGGAGGAATGTTCACGCTGAAGCTGAAAACATCGTTGGTGCAGATACCGCTGGAAAAAATATCCTTGGGAATAACCGTCCAGTAGTATATCTTTCCTCTCTCGACCTCTCCTGTATGTATTGACGTATCTTCAACATCCTCCATCCAAAGGACGCTTTTATCCAGCATGGATACGTCTGTATGGGATTGACCGAGATAGATGTCATATCTCAATGGCTCTTCACCATCATCGCTTCCTTCCCATTCCAATAGAACACCTGCGGATGTTATCCTCTTTCCATCCTCAGGACCGATCATGGTTGACGTGGGAGGAGGATTCGGAATCACCTGGATGTTGAAAGAATGAGTTATCTCATCAACACCATCAGTTGCAGAGATCTCAATGTGGAGTACATAGTTCGGGGTAGGTTTCAGTCCCTCCAGAGACCCTACCCATGTGATCATTCCGGTGTTCCTGTCTATTGATATATCGGAATCAGGTCTAGAAGATATATCGTAGGTAAGAACATCTCCGACATCCACATCGATCGCTTCCGCATCGAATGTGAACACTTTTCCCTGGTCGATCTGTGAATCAAGAGGAACGGCCAACCAGGTCGGAGCATCGTTGACATCGATCACTTCCAGAGTGAAATTGATACAATCCTTCTCACCTCTGAGGTCCTCTGCTGTAACATTAACAAAGAAAATACCCACATCATCATTTTCCGGAGTTCCGCTTAGGACACCTGTTTGATTGTTCAAATCAAGGAATCGAGAATTCGTTTGCATGGTCCAGTCATAGGTGTTAACGTCATCCTCATCTATTGCATTAAACTGAACGTAATACATATTTCCCTGTTCAACTGATGTTGGAGGTTCAGTTGTGATCTTAGGTGGATCGTTGATATCAATAACATGTAAAACGAATTCAGTTGAATCTGATCCTCCATTCCCGTCATCAACACTGATATTGAGATTATAATTTCCAACATCTTCTCCAGTTGGTGTTCCACTTAATAATCCTGATTTACAATCGAATTTCAACCAAGTAAGGGAGGGTTCCATGTACCACTCCGTGTTTCCACAGCTTTCATCATCGCTTTCGTAATCTACTTCATAGTATTCCCCTTGGTGAATATATTCAAGGTTATCGTTCAAAATAGATGGAGGACTATTCAATACTTCAACTGTGAAGTTCATGAAGTCACTATGATCCTGATCATCCTCTGCACTGATATTGATCCAATATCCCCCAACTTCTGAGTTGTCAGGAGTTCCATTTATCTTTTGCCCGGTCTCATCCCATATGAGCCAGGGGGCATTCGTATTTATTTTCCATTGATCCACTGCATGATAACCTAAATTGTAGTAACTAAATTCCGTTGATTCATCTTCTGTAAAGTATATATGTTCCATTATAGGGCCTAACCTGATGGGGGTGTTCACTTGAATATCTTTGAATTTGGTTTGATCGATATACGCTGAGAACCTGATGTTCTCAAGATATTCGGACCCAGCTGGAATGATGAAAGATCTTTTATACACACCCGTATTGAATCCGGTTTCAACAAGTGAGATCGTTATATCATTTAGCTGGGTCGAGCTGAACGTCAAATTGGCCCTAGCTGTATCAATTGTTGAAGAATTGCTGTCAAGCCCTCTGATCTCGATATTGACCCTATCCAACTTATCTGCAATTGTGATCTCTTCTTCTTTTTCATTGGCCACGGTAATATCATATACTTCCTTAGGTTCAGAATACCCACCTAAAGAAACAAAGTAAGTCTTACCTGCCCCTGAAGCACTCTGATCGTTTCCTGAAGCGACGATTAATATATCGTCATAAGTGTCCCCATTTGCATCACCCAAACCTGAAACAGAAGACCCAAGACCATCAAATGGAGCCTCACCAATAAAAGAGATATCTGAGGATGATAGGATCATTTTATTACTCCAACCTGTAGATTTGCCCAGGATCAGATAAGTCTGGCCTGCACTTATCCCCCCCTCGTCGTTTCCAGACGCTCCTATGAGGATGTCGTCAAGTCCGTCCCCATTTACGTCGCCTGCTCCAGAGATAGAGACGCCAGCATAATTTTCGGCAGACTCTCCGATAAACGTCACATTGGCATCAGTTAGTTTTATTCCCTTACTCCAACCATTAGACCGTCCCCAGAACAAAAATATCCTACCAGCATTATCCCCTCCCCCGCTACTTTTTCGCCTTGTATCTCCAATTAGTATATCGTCAAATCCGTCACCGTTTAAATCTCCCGCTCCGGAAATCGTCATTTGGGCGTTAAGATTTTCATTATAATCGCCTATAAACGACGCATCAGCATTTGATAGGTCCGTGTCCCTACTCCAACCTGTCGACTTACCCAAGATTAGATGTGTCTTACCAATACGTCCATTTCCGTGATATGGAGAACCTAGTAGGAAATCATCGTATCCATCCCCATTCACATCACCCGCTCCGGTGACGAGTCCTGCACCATCTTGGGCATCCTCACCAAAAAACGATGCATCTGCTTTTGAAACATCTGTGTCCATCGTCCATCCACTATCTTTCCCAAGAAACAGGTAAACTTGACCCGCATTCGCTCCCCCCTCGTCGTTCAAACCAGCTCCGATAAGAAAATCATCGTACCCATCACCGTTCACATCCCCCGCTCCAGATACCCCTTGTTTTTCTCCTAAAGCATTCCATGATGCCTCACCAATGAACGATGCATCTGCGTTAGCTAGGTCATTATCCATTGACCATCCGGAAGCTTTGCCAAGTATCAAGTAGGCCTGACCTGCCTGAGTTCCTCCTTCAACATTTCCATAAGCTCCAATGAGTATGTCATCATAGCCATCCCCATTCACATCACCTGCACCTGAGACCGAATACCCTGAATGATCTTCTGTAAACTCACCGATGAATGACGCCTCTGCTGAGGAGAGTGTCATATTCCTGCCCAGACCGCCTGATCTGCCCAGGATCAGATATGTCTGGCCAGCCATTGTTCCTCCTTCATTGTTCCAATGTGCACCTATCAGGATGTCGTTATATCCGTCACCATTCACATCCCCAACTCTAGAGATTCTCATATTGTTTCCATTACTTGCTGCCTCTCCAATGAAGGAAGCTAAGGAAACATCGGATATGTTCATATCCATTTCGAAGTCACCGAATCCCCTGGTTCCAATCCGAGCGTTCACCCCGGGAACTGTATATTCCAGCATGAAGAAGAACGACCCGAATAACAATAAGGTGGACAATGACAATACAGCGATCTTTTTCATATGGACCCCTTCTAAAATCAAATCAACGATATAATTCAAAGAACTTATATAGATTTTGGAAACGCAGGTTTAGCAGGATCACATATGGCCAAACTATGGCTCGTCAAGAATAGTTAATGGGCCAACCCGGACCTTCGCATAAAAACATACTCAGAATGCTATCTGTTTTTATGCTGGCCAATAATTTTTCAATGTTGAGATCGGGTTGGAAGACAATAATGAGAAATTGATTCCCACTTTCTTCAATTATGAAATGATTAGATACGAAAGTGGGCCAACCCGGATTGGCGACACGGAGAATGATAAAGTGATTACAGCTCCTCTGTCTAACCAACAATATAAAACCAATGATAGCGGGTTGGAAGACAACAATTCGAAATTGACTCCCACTTTCTTCAATTATGAAATAATTAAAACCGAAAGTGGGCCAACCCGGATTCGAACCGGGGACCTTCCGGTTATCAGCCGGATGCTCCACCAAGCTAAGCTAC
>JAFGJI010000142.1 GCA_016929175.1 Thermoplasmatota archaeon
GCGCAACGGATCATCTTTCATGGTTCCGAAGGGAGGGATGGAGGGAGGTACCTCATTGCCAGTATTCGTATGGGGGTTCGCATCCGATTACAACATCTTTCACCATGCAAATGGCAGCATCAGTATGAAGAAAAGAACGTAAGAGAAGATCAGCATCGCTCCCTGGAGCTTCCCCATCCTTTTCCTTGAGAGGAGGATCCCGAGGACCGTTAGCAGTATCATTCCCGGGACGACCCCGGGGTTCATAATGCCGGCCATGTCGATCGGATGGATGATGCCGGACAGACCGATTATCAGCAGGATATTGAATATGTTGGAACCCAGAACGTTGCCGACCGCGATACCGGTCTGTTTCTTTGTCATGGCAACGATCGAGGTCAATAGCTCGGGGAGGGAGGTCCCTGCCGCGATGAGAGACAGTCCGATCAGCGAGTTGCCGACACCGAGATGGTCGGCCAGGACAACGGACGACCTGACAAGGAGCGGGGATCCGAAGAAGAGCATGAGAAATCCCACCACCGTCAGCAGTACAAGTTTGTATGTTCTCCCCCTACCGCTCCCATCTTCCTCTATTACGATGGACGGTCTTGATACCCTGAACAGATAGGCGACATAGAGGAAGAAGATCACGAGAAGCACTATCGATTCAACCCTGCTGATGGTTCCAATGGAGAAGACGCCGAAGAGGACGGTTGACAGTATGACCATCCATCCGTCCCTGACCATGAAACGCGAGGAACCCATCCCGGCTATAATTACGGCTATCCCGAGGACCATTCCGATGTTGAAGCCATTCGAGCCGACAACATTCCCCACTGCCAATCCCGGGTAGCCTTCGAAGGAGGCAGTGATGGACGTTGCAAGCTCAGGCAGCGAGGTGGCCGCAGCGATCAGGGTGATGCCGATGACGTGTCCGCTCACCCCGATCCACTTCGCAATACCGGCGCCCCCGTCAACGAGGCAATTCGCTCCGAGGATGAGCAGGAACAAACCTGCCGCTACCCCAGCCAGGGAAAGGAGCATGAACAGACATCAACCGCGTATATTTCAAGATAGTACGGGATATCCCCGAAAATGGGATGCCCCGTTCCATTGATAAGGAACCATGAAATGACAGCAAGGTTATGATCGATCATTCCGCAAGGGTGAACATCTGGTCGTCCTCGCCCACATCGAAAAGACCGAGCCTGGCCCCTGCATCCAGCCATCCGTGGGCGTAGTTCACAGCTCCATAGGCCAGAACGTAGTTGCCGTCATGGGCAAATGCCTTCGCATCCGAGTAATAAGCCATCGCCATCGATAGGACGTCGTTGGCCAGTTTATAGAGATGGCTTCTCGGGGGAGGGGCGACCTTTACCTTGTCAATGGCCCTCCCCGTTGTCTTGAGATATTTCATCATCCTTTCGTCGGTGATGGTCTTTACCCCATCCATGTTCCCCACCGCCGAGAAAATCAGGTTACCATAATATATAGTTATCTAGCGTAATGACAGTGTCAGTGCGGCATTCTCCTGTCGATCTCCCCAAGAATGTCCACTGCATCACCGCCATGTCTTGTGGACCTGGTCCTCACCTCCACGAGAACGGGTGTCGAGATGTTCCCGCCCACCACTATCGCCACTGCCACCGGAAGGTTCTGTATCTCGTCGGACATTCGTGCATCGAGCCCCTCGAAGGACGCGATGACTGCCTTGATATCGTTGGGATTGGTGACCTTCAGAAGGACCTGTGTTCCGCACTGGGAGAGGACGTTCTTGTCCACCTTTGCAGGTCTCTGGGACACCACTGTCAGGCCGAGTCCGAACTTCCTGCCCTCCGAGGCGATGGTCCTCAGAATGGATGAGGTGATGGCGGGGCCGCTCTGGGGGCAGAAATTGTGAGCTTCCTCGACCACGAGCATGAACGGGGGTATCAGGCCGTTCTTCCTGGCATTGAACAGTTTTCTGAGAAGTGCAGCGGCGCCGATCTGCTGCATGTCGAGCGGTACGTCCTTCAGTTCGATCACGGTCACCTTTCCCGGGACCACGATCTCTACAAGGGGGGTGGGAGGGTTCTTGAAAAATGGCAGCCTAGCCAGATGCTCGAGACCATTGAGGATGTTCCATTTGGCGGGGTTGTTGTCGGCCTGTACCCCGGCCACAAGATCAAATATCTCCCAATCTTCACCCAGTATATCAGTCACCTTGTTCAAGGCGTTGTAGAGGACCGATGTCCCGTATCCAATGTTCTTGAGGCCCATGAGCTCGAGAAGGTCCTCCGCCCTGAACCCTCTGATATCTATTCCAAGAGGTGAAGGCTTTTCCCCCACCGTTTCCACATCCGAGAAGGTGAACTCTCTCAGCCTCTTACCCAGACCCTTGGGTTTGACGGCGAACCTTTCCATCCTGCGATATTCCTCTCCGTCGGTGTTCGGGGCTATCAGTGACCGGTATTCCCCGTGGAGGTCCAGTATGACCACCGGAATGTTCAACCGGTTCAGCTCCTCCGTCAGAACACCGCACGCGTATGATTTCCCCGACCCGCTCTTTGCGATCACCGAGAGATGCTTCTGGACCAGGTCGGCGGGGGACAGAACAACGTCGACCTCCGTGTTGAGGACCTTGCCGATGTAAACCCCCTCTTCCCTGGTCAAGGCCAGTCCAAGGGTCCTCTTTAAAAGCTCCGGTTCCGGTCTGAAGACCTTCGATGATGGAAGTATCGGGGTGAGCGGTCGTGCAAGAACGTTCCTCTCGTTCCTTGCCCCGATCATGGAAACGGTCGCCACCCTCTTGAAAGCAACCTCCCTCCCCTTTCCGAAGAGGTTCATGAGGGCTCTTTCATGCGTGAGGTCGGAGTGGAGCTCCACCCTGTCTATTATGCCGATGACCCACCCCTCGGTGGGATGTTCGACCTGGACGTGATCGAGCTCTTTGATATCCCTGTCCAGGAGCACGCAGCGGAACTCGCTGGACCCCACATTGCCGAAGACCACACCCACGGGGTCCCCGATCTTATCCGTGAGATCTTCACTATTGACAGTTTCTTTCCGATGAACGATGGCCATGGCTCTTCGGACCGCCTTTGATACATTGCTATATAACCTTTCTCCGGGGTGGACAGTATATTCTTTGTCATTTCTCCCGTCGCAAGATTTTTCAATTCGGCGCGCGTTCCGATATCATGGCCAAGAAGCTGAAGAAGTCCACCAAGGACAAATGGATCGCCGGCGTTGCCGGAGGGATGGCAGAGTACTTTGACATGGACCCGATGCTCATCCGGATCATCTGGATCGTGGGAACGCTGTTCACCGGAATTGTCTGGGGCGTCATAATCTACATCGTGTTGATCTTCCTGATGGAAGAGGGCTTGTAGGCACCCCCCGGGCACAAAAGGTCTAATAGATATGTCCGGTGTTCATCCTGCTATGGGCCTCTCACCCCCCATAATGTGGAAAGAAGGCAGGATCTTCACACTGGACCGGGGGCCGGGGCGTTCCGTTTACGGCGAGAGCATCATCGTGGTCAACGGCAACAGCTACAGGGAATGGGTCCCCTGGAGGTCCAAACTATCAGCACTTATAAAGAAGACCGATATGACCTTTCCGGGGAAGGGCAACATTCTGTATCTGGGGGCCGCGCAGGGGACCACGGTATCTCACATCTCCGATATAATGGAAGAAGGGACCATATACGCTGTGGAATTCTCCGAGACCGCATTCCGGAAGTTGACCTATCTGGCCAGGGAAAGGAACAATATCGTACCCATCCTGGAGGACGCGTTCCATCCCGAAAGGTTCAAGATGGTGGTGCCACCCGTGGATATTCTCTATCAGGATGTATCCCAGAAAGAGCAGCTGAAGCTGTTCCTGCTGAACTTGAGGACATTTCTGAAAAGGGGAGGGTTGGGGATCCTCATGCTGAAATCGAGGTCGGTGGACGTTACTGCAAGACCGGCCGATATTTACAGGGAGGTCTCGACGGGGCTGAAAGAGAACAACCTCGATATCGAGGTCTTCATCGAGCTCGATCCCTTCTCGGTGGACCATGCCGCCTTTGTCGTGAAGAGGAAATGAACCCCCCTGCAAGGAATGATGATAAAGATTAAAGATAAGCTACCCTTTCCCGGGCACCATGGTTCGAGTCATCCCTTTCAAGGCTTACAGGTATGATGAAAAGGTCGTCGGTGATCTCTCGAAGGCAGTCGCTCCTCCCTACGATGTGATCAAGGGGAAGAAGGTGGACGAGATACAGGGGCTGTCCCAACACAACATTGCATGGGTCACCAAGAACAAACCATGGGAAGGGGATGCCAAGGAGAACAACCAGTACACCCGTGCCAGGGACCTTCTGTCGAAGTGGATAGACGAAGGTGCGCTGAAACAGGAGGACCGGGAGTGCTTCTACGTTTACGGCCAGAATTTCGATGTCGGTGGTCAGGAACTTTTCAGGTTCGGTTTCATCGGCCTCATAGAGCTCGAGGAGTTCGCGAAGAAGGCACCCTCAAAGGGAAAATTCGCAGGGGTCCTTCAGCACGAGGAGACGCTCCCCAAGGATATCCAGGACAGACTGGACCTTTCCCGGAGCACGATGGCCTATTTCGGACAGATATTCGTCATATATCCGGACCCCGAAGGCACCATCGACAGCGTTCTGGAGAGGTATATGGAGAAAGCTCCCATCATGGACCTGGTCGACATGGACAGGGTCCGCCACAGGCTGTGGAAGGTGGACATCCCCGCGGACAGGCAGAGGATAACGGATGCCATGAAGGACAGGTACGTCATAATCGCCGACGGTCATCACCGCTACAAGACCGCCCTTGCCCTGCAAAAGGAGCATCCGGAGCTCGATACCGCCAGGTACATGATGATGACCTTCGTGAACATGTCAAACCCCGGTCTCGTCATTCTGCCCACCCACAGGCTCGTTCAGAACCTGGAGGATTTCGACCGCTCCTTGATCCTCGGGAAGATGAGGGAGCATTTCTTGGTCAAGGCCTTCGATGACAAGGATGCGATGTTCTCGGAGATGGAACGGCTCTTCAAGGAGGAAAAGCACGCTTTCGGTCTCTACATGAACGACGACAGGTTCTACTCGATGGAACTTGTTGACCTTTCATTGATGGAGAAGCTGCGTCCGGAGGCTTCCCAGGAACTCAGGCGGCTAGATGTGGCGATACTCCATTCCCTGATACTCGATCGGATGCTCGGCATCGATAAGGAGAAACTGCTCCACGGGACGATGACCGGAGGCGGATACGTCGTTTACATCAAGGGGATCGGGGATGCGGTGGATGAGTCCATAAAGCAGGTGAACGAGGGGGCCCAGGCCGTGTTCTTCATGAACCCCACCCGGATAGACGAGGTGGAGGCCGTTTCGAAGAACTTCGAGTGCATGCCCCAGAAATCCACATTCTTCCATCCCAAGGTATGGACCGGTTTCACGATCTACAAGCTGAGATAACAAGGTGATAAAATGGCAAAAAGGGTATACAATTTCTATGCGGGCCCCGCGACCCTTCCCCTCCCGGTACTTGAAAGGGCACGGGATGAGCTCCTTGACTTCGCCGGGACAGGTATGTCCGTAATGGAGATATCCCACAGGTCCAAGGAATACGACAAGGTCCACATGGACTCGATGGCACTGGTGAAAGAGCTGATGGGCCTCAAGGACAACTACAAGGTCTTGTGGCTCCAGGGCGGGGCATCGACCCAGTTCTACCAGGCCCCGCTCAACCTCCAGCTTCCCGGAAAGAAGCCGCAGTACGTCCACACCGGCGTATGGTCCAAGAAGGCCATCAAGGAAGCGAAATTCTACGGGGAGATCGATGTGGTGGCGTCCTCGGAGGACGAAAACTTCTCCTACATTCCGCAGGATGTGAAGTTCAGTGAGGATGCATCCTACGCACACATCACCGGCAACAATACGATCTACGGAACCGAGTGGCATTATGTGCCCAAGGTACCTGACAA
>JAFGJI010000143.1 GCA_016929175.1 Thermoplasmatota archaeon
AGGGGAGGTATGAGCAAAGCGTCAACAAAAGGCAGCGTGAGAGAGGTCGATATACGGGAGGCTTACATCGAGAAGGTCCTCTCCTTCGTTGATGACATAGGATCACTGGAAGGCTTCCGTGTTGTTACGGACCCGGGCCACGGCTGCGCCGGTCCCGTGCTGGACCTTGTCTCGGAAGCCGCAAGCCTTGAACTGGACAGGCTGCATCATGAGCCGGATGGCTCGTTTCCGGCAGGTGTTCCTAACCCTATCCTGCCGGAGATGAGGAGGACCATCTCGAAGAGGGTGAAGGACACAGATGCGGGTCTTGGAGTTGCCTGGGACGGCGACCACGACCGCTGCTTTCTCTTCGACGAGAACGGGGGGTTCGTGGATGGCTACTACATAGTGGGCCTCCTTGCCGGGAAGATGCTGAAGAGGGAAAAGGGGGGCCGGATCGTTCACGATCCGAGGCTGACATGGAACACCATCGAGATAGTGAAAGGATCTGGCGGCATCCCGGTATTGAACAGGACCGGACATGCATTCATCAAGGACAGGATGAGAAAGGAGGATGCCGTGTATGGAGGAGAGATGTCCGCGCACCACTACTTCAGGGACTTCCACTACTGCGATACGGGTATGGTTCCCTGGCTGATGGTTATTGAGCATATCATCGAAACCGGCAGGTCGATGTCCGATCTTATAGGCGACAGGATGAGGAGGTTCCCTGTCAGCGGCGAGATCAACAGGAAGGTCTCCGACCAGAAAGCGGTGATATCGATGATCGAGGAGAGGTATTCTCCGGAGGCCCTGAACGTCGATCATACCGACGGTGTATCCATCGAGTTCAGGGATTTTCGGTTCAACCTGAGATCCTCCAATACGGAGCCGCTTATCCGTTTGAATGCAGAATCAAGAGGGGACAGGGAACTCCTTGAAAGGAGAACGGGCGAGATCCTGGACCTGATCGACAGCTTTTGAGAGGGAAGAGCATGGACCGTTTCAGACTTATCATCGACGGACCTCTGACCCCTGCCGGGAACATGGCAAGGGATGAAGCTCTGCTGCGGAGGGTCATAGCAAAGGGATCAGTGCCATGTCTCAGGTTCTATCAGTGGAAACCTGCCGGTCTTTCCATCGGTCGATTTCAGAGCGTCGGAAAGGGTGTGGACCTTGAAGCCTGCAGCAGGTACGGGGTCAGGCTGGTGCGAAGGCTGACGGGGGGCGAGGCGGTCCTCCATGATGACGAGATCACCTATTCGATAATTGTGCCGTTGACGCATCCGAGTTTCGAAGGCCGCGGGGTGGTGGATACTTACAGGACCATCTCGAGAGCGCTGGTAAAGGGACTCGTGTTGACAGGGGTGGATTCAAGTATGGCCGGAGGAGCAAAGACCCGTCCCGACCCTGCAGGTCAGGGGGTATGTTTCTACACTCCGACGATATACGAGATCGTGGCCTGTGGAAAGAAGATCATCGGTTCGGCCCAGACAAGGGAAAAGCTCGTGATACTGCAGCACGGGTCGATACCGATCGATTGGGACATCAACAAGCAGTTGGAGGTCATGGGGGTGGGGCCGGAGAACAGGGATGCCTTCAGGGAACTGTTCAAGTGCAGGGCGACGACAATATCGGAACAGCTGGGGAGAAGACCTGACATCGATCAGCTCGTGGGTAACTTTTCGAGAGGGTTCGAGGAAGTGTTCGATATGGAGCTGGAAAACTCCGATTACACGGTCCAGGAGAGCAAGATGGCACGTTGGCTGGTGGAAAGGAAGTACGGCAATGATGAGTGGAACCTGAGGCTGGATCGGGAGGACATGGCCCGATCCGTTAACGCTCCCTGCTCGAACCCTTCAGGAACGGTTTAAAAGGCCAGGTCCTGTTGCCGCGCAGCCTCCCTTGACCGTGAACTTCTCTCGGGTAATTTTTTATCCTCCCTCAGGGTTACACACCCGCGCGTGGTCTGAAGCGTTCGAGTGTATCACATGGCATGGGCACCGGGGGAGAAAGGCAGCATCGTGGACGGGGAGGCAAAGGTCAGAAAGGTCCCGTGGGTTGCATGGATCGCAATAGCCCTGGGTGTCATGATGGCCGGGATCGGAGCCATAATGCTCCTGTGGGGCTTCATGTGGCAGACGGAGGTTGGTGAGAACCCGTCGCTGACCGGGGACAAGACGGAGGGCGGGCCTTGCCTTATCCCGGTCGGTGTCGCGATGATCACCGTTGGCATTCTCTGGGTGCTGACCGGATGGAGAGGGTTCAAGAAGGCAGGTGTCCCGGATGACCAGATGAGGTGCCCGAACTGCGGCAGGATGATAGAATCCGACCTCACCTTCTGCTATCTGTGCAATACGACCTTCGAGGACGACGATAAGAGTGATGTAAGCGAAGAAAAAGGGACAGGGGAAGCGGCGGGAGAGGAGAGGAAAGCCGCAAAGAGGGCCAGGCCCTTCTCGCCCGGAAGGGAGCGATGAGAGACCTCACCGAAAGTATTTTGTCGGCCTCGCTCATACAGTATCTCATGAAAACATCCCTCAGCGCCCTGAAGCGGAGCCTTATATTCAAGGACCAGTCCAAACTATCGTTCGATTACGTTCCGGATGTGCTTCCTGGCAGGGCTGGCGAGCTGGATGTACTGGGGCGCCTCTTCAGGCCGGTAGTTTACGAGAGGATGGGGCAGACAGCCCTTGTGATCGGACCGGTCGGCTCGGGAAAGACCGCCGTTGTCAAGAGGTTCTGCGATCTTCTGAAGGATGCGGGGATAGAGAACAAGAGGAGGATAGACACTGTCCACGTCAACTGCCGGAACCGGAAATCCGAATCCATGGTACTTCTGTCCATACTCACTCATTTCGATTCGAGGTTCCCCGACAGGGGTTTCTCGATCCCCGAGATGATCGAGATCCTCAAGAAGCACCTGAAGAAGAGGGAGTGCCATCTTGTGATAGTCCTGGACGAGGCCGATGTGCTCCTGAAGAGGTCCGGGTCGGACCTGGTATACGCCTTTACAAGGGTCCAGGAGGAGGACCAGGAACTCTTGGGAGCCCTGTCCCTCATTCTGATCTCGCAAAAGTCAATAATACAGCTTATGGACAAGGCCTCGCTGTCGACCTTCAAGAGGACGAACGTTATCGAGTTCGGCAAGTACGACCGTGAGGTGCTTCGGATGATAGTGGACCAGAGGGTGGAGCTTGCCTTCCACAACAATGTGGTGGAGGACGGCGTATCGGAAATGATCGCTTCCATGTCGGAGGAGTACGGCGATGCGAGGTTCGCCATAGAACTTCTGGAGAAGGCAGGGATGGTGGCCGAGGAGAAGGGAAGCGACACCGTGGCACCCGAGCATGCCAGGTGGGCAAAAGCGGAGGTCAAGCCCTTCGTCTTCGAGGAGACGATCCACCAGCTCAACATCCACGAGCAGATAATGCTCCTTGCCACCTCCAGGCTCCTCAAGCATTCGGCATACTGCTCCACGGGCGAGCTCGAGACCGAATATCAGGCACTATGCGAACAGATAAACAAGAGGCCGCTTGGCCACACGCAATTCTGGCAGTACATGAAGGAGATGGACGCTTTCGGACTGATCACCACGAAGAGGTCCGGGAAGGGAACGGTGGGTAACACCACACTCATCACCATCCAGGATATCCCGGTGATGGAGCTGATCGATTACCTCGAGAACAACCTGCTCTGCTAAGTCGCTATTGACCTTCCCTGAAGGACCTTAAAAAGTGTCTTAAAAGGTTGGAGGCGGGGGTAGATCGGGAAGCCTTTTCTTTGCAGGTGGTGAGGGAGCTTTCTGAGGCGTCTCACCCCTGGAGGGGCGGGTTTCCAGATCGATATCCCCGAACAGGTCGTCGACCTGGACCTCCCCCCGGGTGTCGGTTCCCTCGGCCGGTGGTTTCCACACATTATCCTCCTCCGATCCCTCGGCGGATGATTCCTCTATCTGCTTGTGCGCCTCCTCCATGAACCCCTCGAGATAGTCATCCTCCGCCGGAGGAGCAGATTCGGGCGCCGGAGGGAGCTGCTGCTGTTCTGTAGGGGGGAACTGCGCGGCTCCTCCCTGCGGCGGAAGCTGTCCAGTGTACCCCTGTCCGGGGAGCTCGCTTCCGTACATCTGCTGCTGGACCACCGGTTTTGGTTTGGACATTATCACGAAAAGGAAGAAGA
>JAFGJI010000144.1 GCA_016929175.1 Thermoplasmatota archaeon
AGAAGGACCCGGGAGATAGTCGAGGATCTCAGACACAGCCTGGGGGTTATGGAGGGGGAGGTCAAGGACCTGAGGACGGAAATGGACAGGATATCCTATCTGCTGAGGAGCCTCGAGGGTCTGAAGAACACCATGAAGGACATGGAATCCACCGTCAGCGAGCTTTCGGGACTCTATGACCTGATCTCCGCCAATATCAATCCATTCGTGGAGGTGCCCCGCCTCGAGAACCGTGACAAGCTGGTTCGCACTTCTAGCCGTAAGTCCATGGATGAGTCCGAGGAGATGGAGGAAGTAGGGTTTCAGAACATCTCCGAGATCTTCAGGGACGATGAGAGGACCGAATGCGGGGAGAACGGGCACGGGGACGACAACCTCGAATCTGCGGAATGGACCATAAAGTGGACGAAGTTCCTCATCGAACGTGTGGGCAAGGAAGGACTGGAAAAGACCCTTGATTATTACATGGACCTGGGTTGGATAGATGAGAACACGATAGATCAGGTCCTGGAGATGGCAAGGGGAACGGTGAGCCCCAAGATCCCGTCCGACGGCAGGAAGGTCAGCTGGAGATTGGATGCGGAGGACCATGTGAAGTCCTTGGAGTATATAAGGAGGATACGGCCGAACAGGAGGTGAACGGGAACGTCAGGCACCGGAAGCGCCGCGGCGGTCGCCATTTTGCTGATCGGTCTGGCCCTGGGCCTCGCAATAGCACAACCCTCGCTCGATCGGGCGCTCACCGACCTCAAGGATGCAAGGGAGAGCCTGGCGACCGAGATCGTGGAGATGAGCAATACTGGGGTTTCCATAATCTCCACGATGTACAACAATACGACCTCCGTGCTGAACCTGACCGTGGGGAATTCGGGCTCCAGTGTGATCGAGATGTCGGACCTGGACGTTCTCCTGAACGGCACATATATCATCAATGCAACTTCTTCCGGGGGATATCTTTATCCGGGGCAGACCCGTATCATGTCCCTGAGCAATGTCACGGACCCGAGGTCCGTGAAGGTCATTGGACCGTGGGGCATCTCGGATATGACATCCTCGATAAGGAGGTCGTAAGGGGGAAAGGAAATGGCTGGAACCTCGATATCCGAGATGATATTCTTCATTGCCGCGATACTGGTCTCATCGGCCGTTGCGGTCACACTCGTGGAGGTGATCGACCGCTATACCGATGAGATAGAGAACGAGGCGTCCCTGGTGGAGGGTGAGATGCGCTCGCGGGTAACCATCATAAACGACCCGCTGTACGTCAGATACGACCCCAGTGACGGAAACCTCACCTTCTACCTCAAGAACACCGGTACCGGTGATCTCTCGAAGGACGATATTGTCGTTTCAGCCAACGGTACGACACGTGCGGGGAATAGCATATGGGCGACCCAGCTGTGCGGCGGCTCCGCCTGGAGACCCGGCGATGTGATGCAGGTGACCTTCAGGGTCCCCGGTCTCAGGGAAGGGATCGATTACCATGGATGGGCGTCCGCCTCGGGCCTCTCGGAAAAGGGCACGGTGAGAGGGACCGCCCAGAGCAGCATGGTCTTTCGGATAAAGGAGGTGTGAGATGGCCATGTCCGGCAGGCAGAACCTGCTGAGGTTCGACTTCGAGAGGGATGGCCTCCACCGGCACCTCGGGGGCGGCCTGCCAAAAGGGGTGTTGATGGTCATCTCGGGTTCCGTGGGGAGCGGGAAATCGGCCATAATCGAGAGGCTGGTCTACGGCTTTCTTCTCCACCACCACACCATAAATATCATATCGACGGAGCTCACAACGAAGGGTTTCCTGAACCAGATGGAATCACTGGACTATCCGGTAAAGAAGAACCTTCTCGATGGAAGCCTGAAGTTCGTTCCGGTCTTTCCCCTGATCGGAAAGGCCAAGCAAAGGGGTGATTTCCTTACAAGGTTGAAGTCCACCCCCGGGCTCTACGATGCGGAGGTGATAATGATCGACACCTTCTCGGCACTGGTCATGAACGACATGGACGAGTCAAGAGCGCTTCAGACCATCTCCTTCTTCAAGAAGGTGGTGGCGAAGAACAGGACGATAATCATGACCATCGATCCGATGGAGCTCCCGGGTCAGATAATGGGTCCTTTCAGGTCCGTTGCCGATATCCTCCTCGAACTCAAGACCGATGTGGTGGAGGGGAACATGGAACATCTCATGTACGTGACCAGGTATTCGCATGCACAGGGCCCCGTAAGCACCGCGGTGGGTTTCAGGATAGAGCCCAGGGCAGGATTCATAGTCGATATCACAACCGTAGCTTAGCAGGTGAACAGATGGACCTCGATCAGGCTGTTGAGAAGAACCCTCATCTGAAGGAGTACATGGACTCCTTCGTGAATTCGGGGCGTATCCGCCCCATGTTCACGGCCAGCCTTACCGAGGGTATGGCGGTACTCAAGCAGGTGAATGTGATATATCCCGTCGGGGACCCGATATTCATCCACGTTTTCGATGATGAGGAAGGAAGGCAGTATCATGTTATCGAGCCCGAGCTTACCGAGGAGGAAAAGAACAAGCTCGAGAAGGTCCGGGACAACATCCTCGAGCTTGCACCCATCGATACGGTGACCGATGGGGATATAGATCTCGAGAAACGGATCGAGACCCTGTTTCGGAAGGTCACATATCCCGTTGAGCTCCGGCAGTCGATATTCGATAAGCTCAGGGGAAAGAAGATATCCGTATCCAGTGTCCAGGAGAAGAGGATGCTTTATGCCCTGAAGAGAGACCTTGTGAGGGGCGGTCTTATCGAACCTCTCCTTCGGGACCCGTATCTCGAGGACATCCACGCCGTGGGTCTCCACTACATATCCGTGGTCCACAAGGTCTTCGGGATGGTGAGGACCAATCTGAGGTTCGGCTCCGAACGTGAGCTGGACCTTTACGTCAGGGGGACCGCGGAGAGAATGGGGAGGCCGGTGACGGATTCCCGTCCGATCGTCGACGGGGCACTCCCGGACGGCTCCAGGATGAACATTATCTATTCAGAGGACGTGTCCAAGGGTGGTGCAAGCTTCACCATCAGGAAGTTCTTCGAGAGACCGCCCACGATGCCCCAGCTGGTGAAATGGGGAACATTCTCCTCCAAGATGGCGGCCTATCTGTGGCTGTGCCTCGAGTATGGCATGTCGGTATTCGTCTCGGGGGAGACCGCCTCTGGGAAGACAACGACCCTGAATGCCATGGTCCCGTTCATCAACTTCAGGAAGAAGATCTACTCCGCGGAGGATACCCCCGAGGTCATGGTCCCCCACGAGGTGTGGCAGAGGCTGATAACCCGCGAGACCGTGTTCGACGAGGCGAAGGTGGAGCTCTTCGATCTCGTGAAGACCGCTCTTCGGTCAAGGCCGGATTACATAATAGTGGGAGAGGTTAGGGGCAAGGAGGGTTCGGCCGCTTTCCAGGCCATGCAGACGGGGCATGCAGTGCTTTCCACTTTCCACGCATCGTCGATAGCAAAGATGATCCAGAGGTTCACCGGGGACCCGATCAACGTTCCCATAAGGTTCATAGACAACATGAACCTGGCGCTTTTCCAGGAGATAGTCTACGAGGAGGGAAGGATAATCAGGAGATGCTCCGCCATCGAGGAGATCATCAAATACTCCAAGGAAAAGGGAGGGGTACTCACAAGGACGATATTCCAGTGGGACCCCGTCAGGGACCGTCATTATTTCACAGGGATGTACAACTCATACATCCTGGAGCACAAGATAGCACCGAAGATGGGGCTCGAGTTCAGCAAGGACATATACACGGAGCTTGACAGAAGGGAAAGGGTCATCAGGTCCATGGTTGAGAGCGACATACTGGGATACGACAGGGTGAACGCGGTTTTCAGGGCATATTCCGAGAGGGGCTGGGAAGGCATCCCCAAGGAGCTCAGGGGATGATGCAGGATGAGTCTGGTCCTGGCTTACCGAGATATGGAGATGGACCCGAAGGTCTGGGTTCTGACCCGGGTCCTTCCCGTCGGGGCGGCTTCCGTGGTCCTGGCCGGTCTGTTGATGCTCGTTCTCCCCGGGACCTTCCTGTCCGGCTGGGCTTTTGGGATCCTTTTCCTGACAATACTTTTTTCCATACTGGCAGCAGCCATCTGGCCTTACGTTCTCTGGGAGAGGAAGCGGCATGAGATAGACGATGATATGCACCTCTTCGTCGTCAGGATAGGCGTCCTGTCGCTCTCATCCTCCACCCGCTCCTCGATATTCGAGATCGCATCCAGGGAGGAGAGCTCGAAGGCGATCCTCCGGGAGCTTCAGAAGGTCCAGGAGCTTGCAAGGACCTGGAACGTATCCCTTCCGAGGGCTTTAAGGATAGTCTCGAAGCAGACCCCTTCCAAGAGGTTCGGTGATTTCCTGGAGAGGATGGCCTATGCCATAGAATCCGACGAGGACCCGAAGATATTCTTTAAGAACGAGCAGGAGGCCGTCATGGAGGAGTTCAGGTCAAGGTACTCCACGACACTGGACCGGATCGAGATCGTGCGCGAGGTTTACATCTCTCTCATATCCGTCACGATGTTCCTGAGCGTCCTCCTGGTCGTCATGTCCATGCTAGTGGGGATAAACCATTACCTGATGTCGTTTTTGATGGTCTTCGTCTTCATCATAGTCGAAATGGTCCTCTGGGTGGTGATCAACGGAGTGCTTCCCCGGGAGGCGATATGGTTCGATCCCAAACCGCATCCTATGGATTCCAGCTTCCACAGGAACCTTAACTTCTGGCTGGCCGTGTCGGTGGCCTCCTCGGGTGTGCTGGCCGTCCTTCTTCTTTTTGTTTTGGGGATCACCTGGTCGAATCTCCTGCTCTACCTTGCTTTCTCATCGACACCTCTCCTCATTCCGGGTGTTATCATCATAAGGGAGGAGAGGACCATAAGCAGAAGGGACGAGGCCTTCGGAGCCTTCATCAGGACCGTGGGCTCGACATCGGAGAGCAAGGGAGGGGCGCCGGCGGTGGGGCTCAAGAGGATAAGATGGCATGATTTCGGGGCCCTTACCGAGCAGGTGAGGCACCTCTACGACAGGCTGAGGCTGAGGATCGATTCGCAGAAGGCGTGGTCGCTCTTCGTGAAGGAATCCCGCTCGGAGCTGATATCTCAGTTCCTGAACACCTACCAGGAAGGGATATCCGCCGGGGGAAGCCCGAAGGAGGTGTCATCCATGATATCGGGGCATTTCACGACGTTGAGCTCTCTGAGAAGGAGGAGGTACCTCATGGCGGACAATTTCGCCGCCATACTTTACGGGTTGACCGTGTTCATCTCCGGGGGGATGTTCATGATATACGCCGTGGTGCTGGAGATGCTCGACAAGCTGGGGGGCCTCGAGTCGACCTCGGAGGAGATAGAGAACTTCCAGCCCCTCGTCCTTCTCAAGGATGTCGAAGGGCTCGAGTACATACTGCTCGCGGCGATCGTGTTCGTTGTGATCCTCCATGTATTCTTCTCGGCGGATGCCGCAAGGCGGTTCAAAGGGGGACATGTGTATTCCCTTTTGCTTCATGGGCCCCTGCTCCTGTGGACGGCTGCGATCTCCGCCTATCTTGCGCAGTGGGCCGTGGGAAGGATACTGTGAATACTGTAATTCTGTGTAAGTGAATTTTTCTAACATCTTCTTCAGGTCTCCCCGGCGGACCCCACCAAGAGGTTGAAGCCGAACTTCAGATACATTCTGGCGGCATCCTCGAAGATGTCTTGTGTCAGAAGATGGATCGTTGAGTATCCGTGTTCACTTCTGTATGTGGAGCCGTGGGGTCGGACAGAGGTCAATTCAAGAACCCTGATGTCAAAGAAAGGTCGATGTGTCTCACATCTCCCGTGATAACACAGTTATCGTTCAATACTGTTCAACCCATTTTGAACGATACGTTTAAATTATCGCTAAACGTTACTGAACGATGTATGCAGCTGAACGAACTCCTTGACATCATCAAGAGCGGGGAATCGGAAAGGATCGAATTCAAGACAAAGGTAACATCCGAGATAGGCGAGGAGATCTGCGCCATCGCCAATGGATTCGGGGGCTTATTGCTCATCGGCATCGACGATACGGGTAAGGTCAAAGGGTGCAACCTTGAAACTTCCAAATTGAAGGTCTCCGACCATGCCAATTCCATCACTCCACCGGTTAAGATCAACTTCGATCATTTGAGGATCGACGACAAGGACATATTGATCCTGGATATCCCACAGTCAACGAATCTATGTTCGATAGGAGGTATCGCATACGTAAGGATCGGAACTTCGAAAAGACCTCTTTCCATGCAGGAGATATTCACTATCGGTGCCGAGAATCTTCTCTATGAGATCGACAAGACACCTACCGATATGAAACCTGACGGATCTCTCGTCGAAGAATTCCATAATAGTGCGAGGACCGAGATCGCGGATATCGGGTCCTACCTGAAAAGAATAGGGGCAATAACATCCGATGGATGCCTTTCTCTGGCAGGGCTCCTAATATTCTATCCTGATCCCGAAGCGATCATTCCTCATGCCTC
>JAFGJI010000145.1 GCA_016929175.1 Thermoplasmatota archaeon
CCCGAAGATCTGGGTATTCTCTCACATCGACGTGGTCCCCCCCGGCGATCTCGACAAATGGACGGGGGACCCCTACGATCTGAGGATCGATGGTGACGAAATGACGGCCAGGGGTGTCGAGGACAACACTCAGGACCTGGTTTCTTCCCTCTTTGCCGTCCGGGCCCTGATGAAAAACGGTATCAGGCCTGATAGGGACGTGAACCTCTTTCTGGTTGCGGATGAGGAGGTGGGATCGGCAAAAGGGATGGTCCACCTCGTCAGGGAGCACCGGGGACTCTTTTCCGTGGAGGACCTCTACATCGTCCCGGATGCGGGGGAGCCCGACGGCTCCGTCATAGAGGTCTCGGAGAAATCCATAATGTGGCTCAGGATAAAGACCACCGGAAAGCAGGTCCATGCTTCGGTCCCCCATCACGGGATCAACGCCAATCTTGCCGCGATGCGCTTCCTCGTCGCCATGCATGACGAGCTGAACGAGAGATACCCTGCCACAGATGATCTCTACGATTACACGAGATCGTCCTTCGTACCTACGAAGAGGGAGGCGAACGTTCCGAACGTCAATACAATACCCGGTGAGGATGTTAGCTATATCGATTCAAGGATCCTCCCGAACTACGACCCCGATATGGTCCTTGAGTACATCAGAAAAAGGGCATCGGAATTCGAGAGGGAACACAACGTCAGTATCGATGTCTCGACCCTGCAGTACGAGAAAGCGGCACCTCCGACGGATCCGGACCACCCGATCGTGTCGCTTCTCAAGGATGCCGTAAGGGAGGTTTACGGGATCGAAGCGGAGCCCAGAGGAATAGGCGGCGGAACATGCGCCGCGATACTAAGGCGTGAAGGATACCCCGCTGCCGTTTGGGCGAAGCTCATGGATACGGCGCATATGCCGGATGAGACGGCACTCCTGAGTAACTACATCGGAGATGCGAAGGTGTTCGCAAGGGTCTTCATGTCCTGATCCAGAAACCATCATCCTCTGACAATTTCCTCATGAGAGGATGGTCCCCCTCGACGAACGTTAGGTCCGCGAGCTGATCCCTGCTCACCCATCTGATATCCTGGCAGTCAAGTGGCTTTGGCTCCCCGGAAGTTATGGTGCACCTGTAGAATAGTATTACAACATGCCTCAGCATCCCGTTTTGGTCGTAGACGTGGGAGGCGAGGTCATACAATTTTCCGACCTCGACCTCGATCCCCATCTCCTCCTGAAGCTCCCTTTTCATCGCTTCTTTAGGATGCTCCGAGAAATCGACCTTTCCCCCCGGAAATTCCCACTTGTCGGGTTCGAAACGTGAATCCGGCAGCCTCTTCGCCACCAGGATCCTGTCGTCTCTCAGTATCAATGCTGCCGTGACGAGCAGCGGCCTTCCCTTCATCGCCCGGGTAAACCCGACCTCGTCTAATTAAATATCCATTCGCATATGGGTCATCCGAAAGATGCAGACAGGAGGGCAGAAGGCTTGGAGATGAGAAGGGATTTCGCAAGAGATGTGTTCTCCGTCCTTGCAGATGTATTCCAGGAGGGGAAGACCGCTTCCTCTGCAATGTCAAGGGCGCTTGAGGCAAACCCGGACTGGTCGGACAGGAAGAGGGCGCTGTTCTCCAATACCATCTATGATATCATACGGTACTGGCGCTTTCTCTGGACTGCGATCGACAGGGAGCCGTCCTTCGATGACAGGGACCTCTGGCATCTCATGGGCGCATATCAGATAAAAAGGGGTGAGGAGCTTGACAACATCAGAGAATACAGGGGCCTTACCGCTCAGAGGGTCAAAAACAGAATGGAAAAGGCCAGGTCCGTGAGGGTAATAAGAGAATCGATCCCCGACTGGCTCGACCGCCTCGGGGAAGAGGAGCTGGGTGACGACTGGGACCCGGTAATGCATTCGCTGAACACCTATCCGCCCCTGGTGATCCGGGTCAACAATTTGAGAACCGATGCGGATGCCCTCAAGGCACGGCTGAAGGAAGCGGGACACGATACGAGAAAAACCGAGATCGCCCCGGATGCCCTTGTCTTCAAACAGAAGATGAACGTGTTCAGGCTTCCGGAGTTCAGGGAGGGACTGTTCGAGGTCCAGGACCCGGCCTCTCAGCTTGTATCCATATTCCTCGGGGTGGAGCCCGGGATGAAGGTGGTCGATGCCTGTGCGGGGCAGGGAGGCAAGACGCTTCACCTGTCCTGCCTGATGGAGGGGAGGGGGAGGCTTCTTGCCATGGACGATGTGGAGTGGAAACTGTCGGAGCTGAGGAAGAGGGCGAAACGGGCTGGAGCCCGGAACGTGGAGACAAGAGCCGTAACGGGGACGAAGAGCTATAAAAGAATGAAGGGAACCTTCGACAGGCTTCTCATGGATGTGCCATGCTCGGGGACCGGGGCCATGAGGAGAAATCCCGACTTGAAATGGTCCCTGACCCCGGAAACCCTCGAGAGATTGAAGAAACTCCAGAGGGATATCCTGATCTCCTATACCCCGCTTGTGAAGGAAGGTGGCAGGTTCGTTTACTCGACCTGCTCGGTGCTGCCTTCCGAGGGTGAGGAACAGATCAGATGGTTCCTCGGAGAGAGAG
>JAFGJI010000146.1 GCA_016929175.1 Thermoplasmatota archaeon
ACATGACAGTGGACGAACAGGGCACCGTGATATTCCAGCCCAACGGATGGCAGATAGGCGACCTCGAATGGACGATGGTACTTGACGATGGATCGGACCAGAGGTCCTACAGATTTTCCTTGAACGTGGAGAACGTCAATGACCCCCCTATCTTCTCGACACCGGCACCCGCCGACAGCGAGGTGCTGGTCGGTGAGCAGTTCTCCTATCAGTTCAACGCCTACGACCTGGATCCAATGGACGGGGTCCAGTATTCACTGCCCGAGGGGCCGACCGGGTCGTCCATAGCATTCGAACTTGGTTTACTCACCTGGACCCCTATCATCTACCTGGAAGAGCCTCAGATGTTCAGGGTCAGGGCGACCGACCGGGAAGGCGACTTCTCCGAATTGGTATTCTACGTCAATGTCACACTTACGGACAATCCACCATCCATAACATCCGAACCGCCTACCGAGCTCTCTGATTATATCGAATGGTACTACAATCTGTGGGTTACAGAGCTGGACGACGACATATTCTTCGTGGAACTCAACGAGGGACCACAGGGCATGTACTACGACGATATCGCGGAGAGCTTCATCTGGACCCCGAACGGGTCCCAGATCGGCTCACATGAGGTCTCCATAAAGGTTTCATCGACACGTTTCGTGATATATCAGAACTTTACCGTATATGTGTCGAGGAGCCCAAGGGTCTGGGAAATGAAGATGGACACCTCAAAGGACGGGATGAAGGTCAAAGGGGAGTTGCTGATAGGCGGTACGGTTGCGGTCAGTCCAAGCCAGGTAAGGGGTTTGTACATCAAGGTCGGGGAAACCGAGGACTTTTTACCGATAGAAGGCGAGAGCTGGACCTATGAGATCGATACCAGAGAATATGACGATGGAGAGCTCGTTATCAGGGTCAGGGCCTTCGATGGTTACGAGAATTCAACGGAGACCAGCATCACGGTGTACATTGCAAACGACGAGGGTAGAACAAGTCCGTTGCTCATTGTTCTGGTGATGATCGCACTGTTCCTGATCATCGCTGCAGGTGTCCTTGCCATCATTCTGATGATGAGAAGGAAGAAAGCGAAAGATGAAGAGAATGAGAAACAGAAAAAGCTCGAGGATCTCCAGAGGTCCAAACAGGACATGGAGCAGTTCATTCGATCTTCCGACAAGGTCCAGGGAGACACGGAATTGTACGATCAGGTTGAAGAGACGCAAGTAGATGAGAAGAGATTGGAGGCTATCGATGACATCTTCTCACCAATGACCGGAGAGCAGCGGTCGGACCTTGGCTCTTTTACAGAGGAGATACCGGACGACATTCTGCAGAGGGCTGCCGTTCAGGAGTCGGTGATCCAGCAGGAACCTCCCTCCCCCGTCAATAATGATATCGATAATACATAGCAGGCGCCAACCCATGTGGTGTTCCAGAATCATCGGGAGATCGGTATCCGGGACCATCCTGGTAAGTGGTGCATTTTCCACGACCAGCATCGGCAACCCGGGGATAAAGTATTTAATCGTAAAACTGAATGACCACATGTAAATAACGGGAAATTCCGCTGTTTTGGAGGGATAATATGGGTTGGCTAAAGAGAAAGAAAGAATCAGAGGAGGAAAACCCAGAGGACGATGTTCGCATCGGAAGGTCATACATCGACCTGGGAGTTCTTAAAGGAAGGGAGCCCGGTCCTTCCAACACAGGAGGTCCCCTGGTCAAATTCGCCGAAATTGACGGATACAGACAGATCCCCGAACTTTCGAACCTTGTCTATGAGGGTAACATACTCGTTCTCGATTTCACACCGATAGCAAATGACGATCTCGAGCTGAAGAGGACCATTACAGAGCTCAAGAGGGTGGTGGAGGATATCAACGGTGATATTGCGGGTGTCAGCCAGAACCTCCTCATGGTAACACCAAAAGGTATCGGTATCGACAAGAAGAAGCTCAAGAGGATCGAGAGAAAGAGGTTCTAGGCCGGGGTTCATTCTCATGGATGCCACACCTGTGGTGAAATGCCCGGTATGTTCGGAGGGGGAGCTTTACATTTTAACGGACCAGTTAACGATACCTTACTTCGGTGATATCGTGGTCTCCACCATCTCATGCCCGAAATGCGGCTTTCGCTCATCCGATGTCATTCCCCTTGAGACACGAACACCGAAGAGATATTCTGTCATTATCAATTCCCCTGGTCTGATGAACCTCAGGGTTGTCAGATCTGGAACATCCATCGTCAGGATCCCCGAGATACTGGCACGGATAGACCCCGGGGATTTCTCGGAGGGATATGTGACAAATGTCGAGGGAATACTCAGAAGGTTCCGGGATATCCTTTTTCAACTCATCATGGATATGGATCAGGAACCTGCTTCCTCGGATGTAAATGAAAAGAAGGCCAGGGCTTCGGAACTTGCACGATCCCTTGGATATTTCATCGATGGTCCGATACCCCCCGGAGAACAGATCACGCTTATCATCGAGGATCCCATGGGAAACAGTGCGATCATATCTCCCGAAGATGGGATCGTCTCAGAGGAGGTCCTCTCCGCAAGGGAGATAGAAGAACTTCTATCACCCCGATCGGGGAAGAACACCGTCAACGGTCCCTAGACCCCCCGCCTGTCTCCTTTCCAGATGACCTTGTGCATCTGAAGCATGAACCTTATTTCGCAAGGCAACGCCCCGGAAAGGACCTTTTCAAGGATGAAGTTCGCCAACGGTTCGATGTTCTCGTTACCCTCCGGTGTGAACAGGACCGTGGATCGCGGAATGAATTCCCTTACGATATCCATCGCATATTCGATATCGTCATCGTCCCTTACAATGAACTTCAGCTGGTCATTCGGACGGAGAAGGGAAATATTGGAGACAAGAAATGAGGACCCCATTCCGGACGAGGGTGTCTTCGCATCCATGGATATCATCACACCTTCACCCATCCCGATGCAGGGTCCTATATCCAGCGACCCGTTTGTCTCGATATCCACCTTGATGCCCCGGGACAAAAGCCTCTTGATCAGTCCGATCGAACCCTCCTGCAGGAGAGGTTCTCCTCCGGTAAGGCAGACCAATCCAAGA
>JAFGJI010000014.1 GCA_016929175.1 Thermoplasmatota archaeon
CTCCTCGTCCCTCTCGAAGTCCCGATGGCAAGGAGGTTCTCCTTCACCATCATTTGAACCCTCGCGGTATCCCCCACCATGGCATCTGCCTCTACCCTGCCACAGGTCATCTGCAACGTCGTCAAGTCCCAGTACTGCAAGGGAGCCGGCTCCTGCGAGGCAAGCCAGGATCGTTCCTGTAATTAAGAACCTGAGCATTACCATTTGATCATCTCTGGATATACCATTCAGGTACCTGATATTAAAGGAACCCGATAACCGCTTGACAGAACTCCAGGGTTACCAGAAGGATACTATGGGGGATCGGGGTCTCATTTGATCTTTGTCAATTTTACGGCGGTGCCGTAGGCCATTATCTCCGAGGCCCCCCCCATGATCGCGGAGGTCATGAACCGGACGTTGATGACGGCATCCGCCCCGAGCTCCTCTGCCTTTTCGGTCATCCTTACTATGGCTATCTCCCTGGACTCGGACATCATCTCGGTGTATTCCCTGATCTCCCCGCCGACGATGTTCTTCAGACCGGCGACGATGTCCTTTCCTATATGCTTGGCACGAACGATGTTCGCCCTCACAAGACCGAGGTCTTCCGTGACCTCGTATCCTGCCACATGATCCAGATTGGTTATTCTCATGGTCTCAGGTCCTCCTCATTTATCTTCTCGTGCATCTCCCGGTCGTCGCTTCTCATTTCCTTGATCAGGATGGGGATCAATGCGATGATGCCGAGGATCATCATCAGTATCCCGATACCCATTAGCGTTAGGCCGACGTACGGGACCACCGCAAGGAACCCCCCTATTATCGCCAGAAGTATCCCCAGAGCAACGGTCCATGCCCAGAAGAGCTTTGGTCTCATGTTCTTTATATGGTCAGAGGACATTTAAATGTATTTTTATTCCTCAGATGAATTTTTCAACTTATATCCCTTCAAAAATGCGTATATGCGATCTATTATGCATCAGACCCGCTGTCTGGAAGGTGCCCCTTCAGAACAGCATACCAAGGAAGACACCTGCAACCGCTGCAGAACCTATGACCCCTGCAACATTGGGGGCCATGGCATACATCAGGATGTGGTTGTTCGGGTCCTCCTCCATGGCCATGGCCTGAGCCGTCCTTGCAGCGGCGGGAACCGCGGATACTCCAGCGGCACCTATCAGCGGGTTTATCTTGGTCTTCAGGAACAGGTTCATGAACTTCGCTATGAGGACCCCGACAGCCGCTCCTCCGGCGACGGAGAAGATACCGAGGGCGAATACTCCAAGGACCCTGAACGGACCGAGTTCCATGATGACCTCGGCGTTGAGGGATGCCCCGACAGCAAAACAGAGGAACATGGTCACAAGGTTCGTGAGTTCGTTCTGCGCCGCTTTGCTCAGCCGGGGCACTACACCGCTCTCCCTTATGAGGTTCCCGAACATGAAGCACCCTATTATCGTCCCGGCCTGAGGGATGAGCAGTATGACCACGAAGGAGGTGATGATGGGAAAGAGTATCCTCTCGTACCTGTGCACGATCCTGTTCGTCTTCATCCTGATAAGTCTTTCTTTCCTGGAGGTGAGGAGCTTCGCCACGGGGGGATTGATGAACGGTATCATGCCGATGTAGGTGTAGGCAGCAACAGCGCAGATGCCGAGTATCTCGGGTGCCAGCCTCGAGGTCAAAAAGATCGTGGTCGGTCCGTCAGCGCCCCCGATGATGGCAATGGAAGCGGCCTGTCCTGTCGTGAAGCCCAGAAGGATCGACCCTATGAATGCAAAGAATATCCCCACCTGCGCGGCAAAACCCAGGATTATCAGTTTCGGATCGGCCAGCAGAGGGCCGAAGTCCACCATCGCTCCAAGACCGATGAATATCAGTACTGGAAGCAGCGTCCACAGGATACCGTAATTGTAGAGGATGTACAGGATCCCTGGCTGGCCGAACCCTTCCACGACATCCACGAACATAGCTGTCAGTGGGAAGTTGGTCAGGACTATTCCCATACCGAGAGGCAGAAGCTCGTAGGGCTCCCATTTCTTTACGATGGCCAGGACAATGAGGAGCAGACCGATGGCGAACATGATCAACGTAAGAAGGTCCAGCTCGGTCAAACCGGTATTGAAGATATCGCTCACCATTTGCTCACACCCCCCTCCTGTAGGCCGTAACAGCAGCCGAGGCTGCGGCTATCTCCTCTCTTTCCTTATTATCATCCACGGGTGACATCTGTAATTCGGGCCCGGAGCCTTCATCCTCATCCTCATTTTCATCCCCCTCTTTTTCCTTTTCAGCGAAGAAGCGGTTAATGACGTATCCAACTGCATATACGACGAGTGCTAGGATCGAAAGCGAGGAGAAGGTCAGCAGGATCCCCCTGCCAACCACGGTCAGGACGAATCCGATGGTCTCCTTCAGCATCACTCTGAGCGGTACGGTCCCTATGTTGTTGTTCTCGTTGAGCTCATTGACCTCGTTCTCCACATCCGCAGCGATCCAGAGGGTCCTCACCTTCCTGTGCTCGTCCTTTGCCTTGAACGTGAAGTTGACCATGGTGAAGTTGTAATGGCCGACATCCACCCTTTTCTCGGGACAGAGGAGCTTCCCCCCGTCCAGAGGGTCGTCATCGTAGACCCCCACAGAAACGTTGTAGAGGTCATCGGACCCTATGTTTATGAGGGTCACATTGATAACGACCATCTCATCTATGTAAACGGACCCGTCCTCAAGGGATATCTGAGAGGCGCTCAGCTGGAGGTCCGGAAGGCCTTCGGCCGGACCATTCAGGAATATGAACATGGATGCAAGAGTAATGGTGAAGATCAGAGCGATCGTGAAACCGGGTCTATGAGATGACAAGAAGTGCGTCACTGCTCCCGACCTCCTGACCGACTGTGACATTTATCTTCGCCACGATGCCGTCCCTGGGTGAGATTATCTCGTTCTCCATCTTCATGGCTTCCAGTATGATGAGTGGCTGGTCCTTCTTCACCCGGTCGCCCTCCTTGACAAGGATCTTGAAGATGGTTCCCAGCATCGGGCTTCTGACCTTTTCGCCTTTCACCGGGCCGGCCGGCTTTGGCGGAGGTGCACTGGGTTTGGGGTCGGCCCTTGGAGCGTTTGGAACGGACCGGGCCACCTCCATCCCTGGACCTGTCCCCTGGGGAAATACGGTGACGTCGTAATCGTTCTCGCCGACCCTTACCTTGAACGTTTCCGGACCTTCGGGCTTTGCCTTTTTTACAGGTGCCGAGTCCAGGGCCTCCTTGACCATCAGGGCGGGGTCCTTTTCCGAAAGATAGATATCATCGTGCTCGGGGAAGAACGATTTGACGAATGCCCTGGTTGCGGGATGGTCGATGGGGAGGGGAAGCTCATCCGATTCGAACTCTGCCTTTGCCTCGCCCTTCAGGAACTTCAGGCCGATCTGGGGATATATGGCATATATCAGGACATCCTCGGGCTCCCTGTAAAGACCCATCTCCTTGAGCTCCCTCTCCCTGAGCTCCCATTCGGGTTCGAGGAGGTCCGCCGGCCTGCATGTGATGATCTGTTCCTTCCAGTCCGGTCCGAGGATCATCTCCTTGATCTCATCGGAGATCGGAGCGGGCGACCTTCCATACATGCCCTTGACGTAATCGACGGTCTCTTTGGGGATCTTCTTGTATCTGCCGAATAGGACGTTCATGACGGCCTGAACACCGACAACCTGTGAGGTGGGCGTCACAAGAGGAGGGTACCCCATCTCCTCTCTGACCTTCTGGATCTCGTGGAGGACATCATCAAGCCTGTCGGCGGCCCGCTGCTGCTCGAGCTGGGAGACGAGGTTCGAGATCATGCCACCGGGGATCTGGTGAAGGACAATGGAGGGGTCCGGTCTGAGTGCTTCCATCCTTATCAGATGCCTGTACTTCTTAACCAACGTCTTGAAATGGTCCCTTATTTCCAGGAGCAGTTCCATGTCGAGCTTGGTATCCCATTCGGTACCCTTGAAGGCGTAGACAACGGATTCCGTGGCAGGATGCCCCGTCCCTTCAGCGACGGGGGAAATGTCGGTATCCAGTACATCGACCCCGGCCTCGGCTGCCCTCTGATATGCCAGTCCGGTCATTCCGGAGGTGGAGTGAGAGTGGAGCTCCACGGGGCATTTTCCACCCCGCTCCTTGTAACCCTTGATGACATCGTATGCTCTTTTAGGGGAGATCATCCCGGCCATGTCCTTGATGCATATGCTGTCCGCCCCCATATTCTCGAGGTCCTGCATGAACTTGATGTAATATTCCGTGGTGTGCACAGGGGATATCGTATAGGATACGGATGCCTGCAGGTGAGCTCCCTCTTCCTTGACCGCCTTCATCGGAACCTCCATGTTCCTCAGGTCGTTCAGGGCGTCGAAGACCCTGAACACGTCTATTCCGTTCTTGTGGGCGTAATGAACGAACTTCCGGACCAAGTCATCGGGAAAATTTCGATACGCCACGATGTTCTGGGCTCTCAGAAGCATCATGAGCTTTGTATTGGGCATGAGCTTCCTTATCAACCTGAGCCTGTCCCAGGGATTCTGGTTGAGGTACCGTAAAGGTACATCGAACGTCGCGCCCCCCCACATCTCGACAGCCCAGAAACCGACCTTGTCCATTTTCGAGAGGATCGGCTCCATGTCCTCTGTCCTCATCCTGGTTGCAAAAACAGACTGATGTGCATCCCTTAAGATCAGTTCCGTGATCCCGATATTACCCATCGTGACACCGTCCGAAAAGGATTGGTTGGACGGGGCAGGGAACCCCCCGGTCATATTAAAGGTTTGCTTACGGATATACACCTGTCAGAAGGATGCTCCCGAATTCCATACGGAACTTGAGATGAAAATATATTTGGGGTCAATGTGAAGGAATGATATCCCGAAGCTATCGTTCGTGGGGGTCATCATAGAGAGCAGCCTTTCAGCCAGCATTCGGGGTTCATACAGAAATCACACCCTCCCTGCCTCACCAGCGTCATCTGCCCGCATTCGGGGCAGAACGAAAGAATTCCCACATGCATGCAAGTAACCCTCCTGAGGGAAGATCATATCCCTTCGGGGATAGATAAAAGAGCATGGGGGAGGGGGGGCCGAAACAGATCCATTTTCATAGTCCCCAAGAAGCAACTGAGAAATATCAAATGAAAGCAAAAACAGTTATCTATATTGTAATGTGATACTTGTTCTGTCCTCTATGTTGAATGAAGGGTTTGGGGAACCGGGGAAAAAAAAGAGAACGGAGGTTTGATATTGGACGAAGAAACAGTGGAGCCTCTGGCTTACAACAAGTATATCGCCGAGTTGATAGGGACCCTTGCACTGGTCCTGATAGGGTGCGGGAGTGCCGTCATCGCGGGTGACAGGATCGGATTCCTGGGGATATCGTTCGCGTTCGGCCTCACCGTCCTGGCAATGGTGTATGCCATCGGACCGATATCGGGGTGCCACATAAACCCGGCCATAACCATCGCCATGCTTGCTGCAGGGAAGATAAAGATCAGGGATGCCGTTGCCTATATCATTTCGCAGGTTGTCGGTGCGGTCATAGGAGCAGGCATACTATACGGAATAGCTTCGGGTTTGAACGGATATTCACTGACGGAGAACGGACTGGGCCAGAATTTCTACGGAGACAAGGAGGCCGTCATCTCCGGCCTGACCACGACGGTGTATGGATACACATGGGCCGCGGCCTTCCTGGCTGAGGTGGTCCTGACGTTCCTCTTCCTGATGGTGATATTCGGCTCGACCTCGGAAAAAGCACCGAAAGGGTTCGCGGGGATATCGATAGGCATCTCGCTGGTCTTCATACACCTTGTGGGCATCCCCATAACCGGGACATCGGTTAACCCCGCAAGGAGCATCGGACCGGCGATCTTCGTGGGTGGTGATGCACTCGAACATCTATGGCTGTTCATCGTGGCACCGATCATTGGCGGCCTTATAGCGGCCCTGGTGTGGAATTACCTTTTCGAGGAGAAAGCCCAGGAAACTGTGGAGGTAGAGGAGCCGCGTTCACGAAGGCGCTACGAGCAGAGAAGACCGGCTGGCAGGTACCGATATTAGATATGGACCCGACCCCGGAAAATGAACAGGGCCGGACCGGGATCCTTCAACATGAACGGAGGGTTGAACCACCGTGCGGCTCGAACTTCCGGTATGAATACCGATCATTTTGCGGACCGGTTCCCCAGGGCGATCTCCTTGGCCTTCTCCACTGCAGGCTGGTCGAAAGGCTCCACCCTTCGGAGCAGTGCAAAGTAATACGCGAGATACTGCATCATGCCGACGTAGAACCCGACGGACATCTCCGATTCGTCCCTCATCGTGATGGAAGCCCAGGGGGACCCGCTCTCATCCAATGACCCCATCAAGCCCTTTGCCTCCGACATCATGGCCTTTTTCAGGGAATACGTCCCCATCTCGGCCAGGGGGACCCCCTTGTATTCTATCCCCACACCGGGCCATGTGATCCTTTCCCCTTCGTCGCCGTTCACGAGTATGAACAACGTTGCGATATCCTCCGGGCCATCAAGGACCCTCTGGATGGTATGGTGCTGGCATTCAGGACCTTCGGATGCCAGAAGGGTCAAGCCCTTGCGGCCTTTGCTGAGGGTCTCGTGGAACAGCTGCGTCACGAGATCGTTGAAAGCGGAATATCCTTTGGAATATACGGACAGGAACAATGTCCTCTTTCCCAGCCTCTCGATCATGTAGAAAGCGCCTGCCAGGTCGATGATGTCCTTATCTTCCCTGGCAGACCTGTATGCTTTTTTCATCCCATCGAGGAAAGCCCCCGCATCGATGCCGAGCAGGAGAGCGGGAAGGAGTGCGGAAGCCGTTCCCCCGGAAAAGCGTCCACTGATATCCTCCGGAACATCGACGATGCCCCAACCATTGGACCGCGCTAGCTTCCCGAGAGCCCCGTATCCTTCCTGGGTGACGACCGTCGTGGGATACCCTTTGAAGATGGACAGCGCTTCAAGGACTGTCAGAGTGTTGCCGGACTTGGAAACGGCGATGACATGCGTGTCGTCCGGGTTGCATCTTTCCTTAACCATCCTGATATGAAGGGGGTCCACCGTATCGATCAGGTAGAACGACCTTCCTTCCGACAGCTTCCTCCCGAGGGACCCGAGAATGCCCTTGAACGTGTTTATGGACCCCCCATGCCCGATGATCACCAAATTCGGGACGTTCCCTATATCCTCCGCCGCCTTTAGGAGGCCATCGATATCGGCCTCGTATCTGGCGAAAGCAGGGACCTCCACGCCCCTGAGCTCCCCGAGGAGGGTTTGGATCATTTCAAGATCGGGATGTCCCAGATGTTCGAACTCGACAGCTATCAACATTTCACCCCATGACCCCGCCGGGTTCGCCCGGGCCTTTGGACCCTCTCGGTCCTTTCCTGTTCGGTGCACATTTGATGCATGCGTAACCCCCTTCGTCCATATGGTCCCTGCAGGTGGCCTTCCCGCACAGGAGACATGTGCGGAAGGCCGGTTTACCGCAGAGATAGCAAGTTCCCGCCATCATTGTCCCTTGCCTCCTTCTGGTTCCGGGGAAGCGCCTTCACATCCTAATATTCTCCCCTTCGATTTCTCGAACCCGTCCTTACCGCAAAGCATCGAGGTGACGATCGGGAAGCGCTGCATGGCCTCCCCGACGATCATGTCAGAGACCCGCCTTATCTCATCCTGGGCATGATGGTCCGAGCGGAGCCTCACGAAATGGTAAAGCTCCCGAAGGTTCAGCTTGAACACGACCCTCCTCTTGTGACCGTTCGTCAGAACATACTGCGCGACGTCGATCCCGAGCCGTCCCTTTGTTTCATTATACAGATCCCGGCTCCTTTTCATGATGTCCCAGTATCTCATGAGCAAGGACCTGTCATCCATGAAAACGTCCGGGGTCTCCCAAAGACCCGGATTGTACCTTTGTACGATCAACGTCGCCATCCTGTGCCTTTTGAGCTGAGCGAAACCGGATGCCGAGATTTCGAAATCGAAGGTGAGGTCCATCATCTCGAATGCCCTTGGAAGGGACGCATGGACGGGGTAGTTCCTGAACACAGGGAGCAGAATGTCCGTGAGCTGTTCATCGGACATGTTCCGCACAAGGCATCTTGCCTCCTCGAAGGACAGGTCGGAGTTCTCGAAGATCAACCCTGCAGCGACCTCGGATTCGGGATCGTCGACCTGGGACGGGAGGTCCGAGCAGACCGCCCTCCGGTTGGGATTGAATACCAGCTGCCTCCTTCCGTCCTCGTCGACCTCGAACCTCGCCATGCCCTCGATGGTACGGGCGATCTCTTCGGATGTCCTGTAAGTGTAATAGTTGCCATCGGTGTATTTGATCAGTGAGGGGGCGAGGGCTGCCGTCGCTTCGAGCAAAGCGGTTGCGAACGAGCGGACCTCCGACAGTGGATGCGCAAGGCCCTGTGAGATGATATATTCGGTCTCCCGGGCATTGACTGTCAATCCAAGGTCCGTCGGGCATGTCAGCCCGAGTATGTATCTGGCCTGCTCGAGGAGCCGTTCCCCGAACCTTTCCTTGAGATCCTCCCTGGAAACCACATCATTGTAAAGCTCGAACTTTTCCTTCTCCAGTTCGATGACCCGGGCTTCAAGGTCCGTGGACCTGATCTCTTCGGGAATGATGAACGTCTTGTCCCCGAAAAAGACGTATCTCTGGGACCTCTCGGTGAAGGATGCGATCCTGTGCCTCTCGATGAACTCGACAAGGAGCCTTGACGCATCCTCCACATCGATGTTGAAGACCGCATGCTCCGCCACCGAGCTGTGCCCCATCCTGTAAACGATGTTCTCGTTCGACCTTCTTGCCCTGTCCACCTCGCTGACGGCATCGTCCCTCAGCTCGGGAACGGTCCTAGGGCTGTGCGAAAGCCTTGCGTATGCGGCGGATATGGTCTCCGGTGTTGCTGCCCGGTCCTCCTTCCAGAACCTTCTATCCATCGTTGCTCCTGCCAGTCTGACTTTCATCCTCCCTCCTCCATTCTCTTTTTCAGTCGGTATACCGCTTCGAGGGCCTGCATCGGCGTCATGTTGTTCGGGTCCATTGATCGGATCTCGTCGAGCATTGGGTCCTCATGCCGCCCGATCAGCATGTCCTCCGTCGGGAAAAGTACCATCTGGACCCCCTTCCTTGAGGGAGCTTTGGGGACATCCGTGACAACCCCGTTGCCGGTGGCGATAGCCTGCGTCCTATCGCAAAGGACATCCTCCTTTTCGATGTTTTGGAGCAGCTCCCTTGCCCTCTCAACAACCTCTTTTGGGATGCCCGCCAGATCTGCCACCTCTACCCCGTAAGACCTTGACGCCGGACCCTTCACGACCTTTCTCAGGAATGTGATCCCATTTACATCCTCCTTGACGGCCATGGAGTAGTTCACCAATCCCCTGATGGTTCCCTCGAGTTCTGTCAGATGGTGGTAGTGGGTGGCGAATATGGTCTTTGCACCCACCTTGTCCCGGTCGGCGATGAACTCGGTGACCGCCCATGCGATGGCAAGTCCGTCGAAAGTGGAGGTCCCCCTCCCGATCTCGTCAAGCAGTATGAGAGAGTCCTTCGTGGCCGAGTTCAGGATGTTCGCAAGCTCGAGCATCTCCACCATGAACGTTGACTGCCCCCTCGAAAGGTCGTCAGAGGCCCCCACTCGGGTGAATATCCGGTCCACCACTCCTATCTCGGCGGCTTCCGCAGGGACGAAAGAACCCATCTGGGCCATGATGGTGATAAGGGCGACCTGCCTCATGTATGTGGACTTTCCGGCCATGTTGGGTCCGGTGAGGATCATGAAACGTTCATCTCCCACATCCAGATGAATGTCATTGGGAACGAAGCCCCATTCCACTTTATCCTCGATCACAGGATGCCTGGACCGTTTGAGGTTTATATGCCCGGAATTGTTGAATGCCGGTCTTTTGTAATTCCGCCGGGATGCAACATCCGCGAGGTCGTCGAGAACATCGATGCTCGCAATGGCCGAAGCGGTCTCCTGCAGCTCCTCCCGGTGCTCGAGAACTGAATCGACGATGGACCCAAATATCTGGAACTCGAGGTCCACCATCCTTTCCTGGGAGTTCAATATGATGGATTCCTTCTCCTTGAGCTCGGGTGTGATGAAACGCTCCGCATTTACCAGGGTCTGCTTGCGCACATAATTCTCCGGTATCATTTCAAGGTTCGCTTTGGTCACTTCGATGTAGTATCCGAAGACGCTGTTGTGCTTGACCTTGAGGGACCTGATGCCGGTCCTCCTCTTCTCGTCAGCCTCGAACCCTCTTAGCCATTTCTTTGAATCCCTTGCAGCCGACGATATCTCATCCAGTTCGGAGGAATATCCGGCTTTTATCAAGCCCCCCTCCCTGACGGACAACGGAGGCTCTTCCGTAATGGCGCGGTCTATCAGTTCCACGATGCAGCCGAGATCGGCCAGTCTCGAAGCAAGTTCCTTCAAGGTGCCGCACTGGACAGAAGTATCGGAGCCTTCCAGGACGGCACGGAGGTCGGAAGCGGCAGTGAGGGAGTTCCTCAAAGCCATGAGGTCCCTTGCGTTCGCCCTCTTCAACGACATCCTCATGATGATCCTCTCGAGGTCCGCTATCCTCTTCAGAGCATCCTTGATGTCGGAGCGGAGGAAGAGATCATTGAACAAGGCCTGGACCGCATCCAGCCTTTCCTGGATCGCGGGGATGTCCATGAGGGGCTGGTGGATCCAGTTCCTCAGAAGCCTTGCTCCCATCGCTGTCCTTGTATGATCAAGGACCTCGAGCAATGTCCCTTTGGAGCTGCCGTCCCTGACCGACCTTATCACCTCGAGGTTCCTGAGGGTGGTGGTATCCAGGACCATGAACTCCGAGCCAGTGTATGTCCGGATCCTCCGGATGTGCTGCAGATCGCACATCTGGTTCTCCCTTGCATAAGCGAGCACCGCACCGGCGCAGCCCTTCCCGAGCTCCATGTCTTCAAGACCAAGCCCCTTCAGGTCCAGGACATTGAACTGCTCCTTGAGGACGGTCTCCGAATAGCTCTCAAGGAATTGATGGTCCGGGAAGGCTGTTATGGCACATCCCCCTCCCAGATGCAGCCTGAGCTCGTTGATCAGGTCCTTGCGCTCCGCGAGAGAGGCAGGGACGATCAGCTCCGCGGGGGAGAACTTCATCAGTTCGGATATCAGGCTCTGGAATGGTGTTTCCGATGATATCTCGGTGGCGAAGAAATCCCCGGTGGATATGTCGAGATGGGCCAGTCCGTAGGAGGCCTTGGGAAGGACCACCCTTTCCTGCGACTGCCCCTTCTCCTCGGCAAGGGGGAGGTCTGTCTCGTTAACACTCGCGAGCTTTCTTACGAGGGCGGAGAGGAACATATTGCCCTTTTCGTCCTGACCCTGGGGGAGCAGGAGCGTGCCCGGTGTGACTATCTGGACGACCTCTCTCTTTACCAGTCCCTTGGCCTTCTTCGGGTCCTCGACCTGTTCGGCGATAACCACCTTGTATCCCTTCCTGACCATCTTCGGCAGATAGCTGTCCAGGGCATGGTAGGGGATGCCCGCAAGAGGTATCTTTCCTCCGTAAGGACCCTTGTCCCTGGCTGTGAGGGTCAGGTCGAGTTCCCTTGAAGCGACCTCGGCATCCTCGAAGAACATCTCGTAGAAGTCACCCATCCTGAAAAAGAGTATCATGTCCGGATACTGCTTCTTGATCGACAGGTACTGTCTCATGAGAGGGGTGAGATCGCTCTCCTTGACATCGGGTATCATGGGATGCGGTAGGTGATGGATGGCAAGTTCTAAATCCTTTTCCAAGGTCGTTGATAGTAAGCTTTTTACGGGATAACTTTTTAACTAGGGTCTCCATTGCCCGTGTTCGTCGGTGATATCGGATGAGATACAGGACACCCGTTGCCCTCGTTGTATGCTCGGTCCTGCTTGCCGGGATATTCATGATGTCACCGGGACCGATCGCGGGTTCTGAGGTCGACCCTCCATGTATCGGAAGCAGGCTCGAGATCGATCTGGGAAGGGTTGATCCCGAGCTACGGGAAGAGTGGATCGATGGGCGCCTCTGGTCGACCATCGGGTTCGAGAACGCACTGCACCCGCCTACCGGGGGCGAACCTTCGGTCCCGGTAATATCCCATCCTCTCGAGGTCCCATACGAGGTGCTCAACATTGAACTTATGCGCTCCGATCCGCTCCAGATCAAGCTCCCTTTCAAGCTCCCCCCCTCGCCGACGATCCTTCCGATGACAGAAGAGAACATGCAGGAAGCCTCCCCCCTCGTGCCAGATTGGGAGCGTTACTGCAGCGGGGAGACCTTCCCTGCCGAGCCTCTTCTCTGGAAACATACGGGCTGGGGCTGGAAAGAAGGTCAGAGGTATGGTCACTATTCGGTCAGCGCCTCTCCCTTCGATTACGATCCGGTGAACGATGAACTGACCTTCTACACGAGCGTAAAGCTTGTTCTCACCGTGGGAGAACCTGAACCTGCCCTGTC
>JAFGJI010000147.1 GCA_016929175.1 Thermoplasmatota archaeon
GTTCTTATTGATGATGGAGTCCTGAATGTCCACATATGAACCGGTGATCTGGAATCCGTCGTCATCGTTCCTTTCGATGCTGCAGGAATGGACCAAGGCCCTGGATCCGTTGAACACCCTGACCCCGTCATACCCGTTTTGAAATATGCTGCATCCAGACATGTCCACTATGGAATCGTTGATGCTGATCCCCACGATGAGGTTGTCGCTGATGACATCCCTCCTGATAATGGGTCTGGACTCGACCTTGATATTGTAACCCGCGTCGTTCTTGTAGAGCACATTGTCCTCGAGGACAGCATTGGAGTACCAGAGGAGCATTCCGTTGAGACAGTTGCGGATGGTATTGTTCGACACCTTTGGATACATGAACCCGTTAAGGATGATGCCGTTGTTGTCGATATCATGGATCGAATTGTGCTCTATGGCGGGGGAGGAATAGTAGCCGGAGATGATGCCGAACCTCTGCCTGTAGACCTGGTTTCCGGATATCAGAGGTGACGATGTACCGTTCGTGTAGATGGCGGCCCCCATGTTCTCGTAGAAATGGTTGCCCTTGATGAGGGGGGACGAGGACTCCACGTTCAGCACATCACCCATGCACCTGTAGAAGGTGGAATTGAGGATCTGTATGTTGCTCGAGCGAAGCTCTATACCGTATTCCCACGGATCGTCCGGATCTCCGTATACCCCTGATACCGAGACCGTTTCGAAGAGCACGGATCCGCTCAGCACCATCCTGTAGTTCCTTGCCGGGTCCATGCAGCCTATCACGGAATCAACGACACTCAGGTAGCCCCCGCTCATTACGGTCAATCCGTATTCTCCGTTCACCGTGCAGTTGAAAAACAGCTGAACGTTATCGAGCGACAACCTGCCGCCGTTTTCTACGATCAGGTCTCCGTTCAGCAGGACCATCGCGTGCTCCCAGACAACATCGTCTCCGTTCTCGATGACCCAATCACCAGGGGTCTCGTACATTCCGCCACCCCCCGGGACCGGGGGGTTTTTCTCGGCCAATACGGTTTCGAATGGGAGCAATGATAGCAAGACCGCTATCGTAAGTATGATGACAATTGCCATGGTCCGAACAGCTGCCGCTCCCGTCTTTCCCATTGGTAAGTTTATGTTATACCTTCCTTATTAAAACATTGGGCACACGATCGGGCTAACGGGTCAGAGGCCAAGTATGCGGGGGTCCATATCGAGTTCGTCCATTATCTGCAGGACCTCTGTCTGAAGGCTCTTTCCCAGAGGAACACCCAGGCCCATGTTCTCTATCCAGTAAAGGTGCTCCTTCTCGCCAGCGGTGTATATCCTCTCCTCGGAGGGCATTCTCCTTGAGGACCGCAGCTGCCTCATGATGGCCCCTGCCGTGGCCTTGAACTCATCCAGTGGACAGAATGCCTCGATATCGATGGCGATGAAGAAATGTCCCACATTCACCCCGTTGATCATCTTAAGGAACGGACCTGCCTGAAGGGCTGATGATAATACCTCGACCGCTGTCGAATATCCGTATCCCTTGTATCCCGCGGTCTTCTCTGGACCCCCGAGGGGGAGAAGCGCGGCCTTTCCTTTGATCAGAGCGTCCAGGATCTCCAGGCTGTCGGTAAGATAACTGCCATCCTCTCCTATCACCAGGCCATCGGGTATCGGCTCCTTTGTCCGGGCATGGTATTCGATCTTTCCCCTCTGCCATATCGATGTCGCACAATCGAGGATAAAAGGGAACTCCTCATCCGTCGGGAAACCGATGGTCAGGGGGTTTGTACCGAGCACTCCCTCGGTTCCGAAGGTCGGAGCGACCGACGGCCGGGCATTGGTTCCGGTGATGCCTATCATTCCGGACATATTCGCCATCATCACATAGTATCCGGCGATGCCGTAGTGCGTCGAGTTCCTTACCGCCACCATCCCCATCCCGTAGTCCTTTGCTTTCCCGATGGCCAGGTCCATGCTTCTCTTTCCGATGGCGTGGCCCATGCCGAAATGGCCGTCCACAACGGCGGTGGTCGGGCCTTCCCTGACCACTTCCATCCTGGCCTTTGGATCCAGAAGCCCGGCCCTGATCCTGTCGTAGTAGAAAGGTTTGAAACGGTTGATCCCGTGGGAGTGGATGCCTCTCCGGTCCGCCTCCAGAATGACATCGGCGCATATTCGGGCATCTTCATCCGGAACGCCGATCCTCTCAAGAACATCCGTAATGAATAACTCGAGCGCCCCGAAAGGGACCCTGACCTCGTTCATCGGCACGATATTCACCTGTATCCTTCTCAAGTGGACATGTATCTGAGTTCGTCAGGATGAGGTCTTTCCCTTTGCTCCGCAGTAAGGACAGATGATGGACGGGCTGGCGCTCCTGGCCTTGAATGTACCGGCACAGCTCGGGCATCTCAGGGTGAACTCTTCCCCGGGTCCTTCTCCGAACCTCTCTTCCAGGAGCTCCATTGTTTCCTCATCCAGATCGCCCTCTGCACCGCATATCGGGCACTTTGCGGTATCGGTCACCTGGTCGAGCTCGAAGAGGTTCTGACAGGAAGGGCAGACTATGGGAACCGATTCGGGTGCCTCTTTCTCATCCTCTTCTTTATCCGAGGGGGCTCCCTCTTTTGAACCGTCTTTCAGATCACCCGGAACGTGGTCGATCGTCCCGGTGGCCCCGCAGTGTTTGCAGGTCATGTGAAGGGGACGGTCCCCCGTGTCGGTGACCTTGAATACCCTCGAACATGCAGGACATTTCACTCTGATGACATTCTGCCGCTGTTTCTCTTCCGCGGGAGGGGCTATCTTTCCTGGAGCATCCGTTATCCTGGGGGTTTGTGCCGCAGGAAGCGCATTCATTCTTGCGGGAGGGAGACCACCCGGGGCTGCCATCGGAGGCATCCGAGGACCGGGAGCGGGAGGTGGAAGAAGGTCGTCCCAGTTCCTCTTTTTTCGCCGGAACAGCACCAAGATGATCACGATAATGACGATAAGGATGATGGCTCCTATAACTATCGGAACCCAATCGACCCCTCCGCCGCTTTCGTTGTTTATCTGAACCGTTATGACCGTTTCGGTCTGTATGTCCTCCACATCGTTGACCGTATATCGTATCCTGATGTCCAGTTCTCCGTTTGGATGCCTGGTCGTATCCATCTCGTATGTCCACTGGACCGTACCTTCGGCCTCCTTCCAATTATTCTTTCCCTCCTTCACCTCCACCTTGTCCACCTCGAATCCCCTGACATCCCTGATCCTTCCCGAGATGGGGATCCTGCCAGA
>JAFGJI010000148.1 GCA_016929175.1 Thermoplasmatota archaeon
ATCTCTAAAAGCGCATCGGAGAAGCGGTCGAGCTCCTCCATGGTCTCGCTCTCCGTGGGCTCTATCATCAGAGCCTCCGGAACGATGAGAGGAAAGTAGTTGGTAGGCGGGTGGAGCCCCCTCTGCGCAAGCTGTTTGGCAACATCCTTGGCGGAGCCTCCCCTGTCCTTGAGGAAATCCGCCGAGGCGACGAACTCATGTTTCGTCGGTGAGCTGAAGGGGACAGGATAGACGCTTTCTATCCTGCTTCTGATATAGGAGGCATTCAACACGGCGAGTTCGGAAGCCCTCTTCAATCCCTCACCCCCGAGTACTTTGATGAACGCCCAGGCTCGGATCAGAACACCGACGTTACCGTAGAAGCCCTTCACCTTCCCTATGGTGTTCGGCCGGTCGTAATCAAATGTGTAGTTATCCCCTTTCTTTACAACGATCGGGACGGGAAGGTGATCCGCCAGCTTCGCTGTTACGGCCACGGGTCCCGATCCGGGACCGCCGCCTCCATGGGGGGTCGAGAATGTCTTGTGCAGGTTGTAGTGCATGATATCGAAACCCATGTCACCAGGCCTGGCCTTTCCCATCAGAGCGTTCAGGTTCGCCCCGTCGTAATATAGGAGGGCCCCTGCATCATGGCAGGCCTGCTGGATGGCGTTTATGTTCCTCTCGAAGATACCAAGGGTGGACGGGTTGGTGATCATGAAGGCAGCCGTCCTTTCCGACAACGCTCCCCTGAGGGCTTCGAGGTCCACCGTCCCGTCGGGAGCAGATACTATCTCAATGACCTTCAGACCTGCCAGGACTGCAGATGCAGGATTCGTTCCATGTGCGGAGTCCGGGATTATGACCTCGTCCCTGACCATGTCTCCTCTTGACTCGTGATATTTCCTCGCTATGAGAAGACCGGTGAACTCTCCGGCGGCACCGGCCGCAGGCTGTAAAGTACATGCGGTCATCCCGCCTATCTCCGCAAGGGCTCCCTGCAGTTCGTACATCATCTTCAGGATCCCCTGCACCGTATCCTCCGGTTGAAGGGGGTGCATCCTTCTGAGCGTGGGATAGGATGCGATCATATCGTTCACCTTGGGGTTGTACTTCATCGTGCATGACCCGAGGGGATATATGCCCGAGTCGGTTCCGTAGTTCATCTGCGAGAGCCTTACATAATGCCTTATTATCTCTGGCTCCGAAAGCTCCGGTAATCTCACATCCTCCCTCAGCATCTCCTCCGGGACCAGGTCACCGAGGTCTCTGATATCGTCCCATGGCGGGAGGGTGGTCCCCACCCTTCCGGTTTTTCCCTTCTCTATGAGCAGATGCTCGTCATATCTCGCCTGCTGGAATGTGTGCTTCAGGATACCACCTCCCTGGATTCCTTCAGGTACTGAACAAGCTTCTCATATTCATGGTGAGTATGCATCTCGGTGGTGGCAACCGTGAAGATCCCCTTCAGGGATCCGACCTCTTCAGTGAGGTTGATACCAGCAAGTACCCCTTTCTCCTCGACAGCCTCAAGGAGACCGCAGACGTCGGTGTCCACCCTGACCGGGAACTCGTTGAAGAAATACCCGTCGAAAGCGGGAGCGGTGAAGCCCTCGAGCGCGTCGATCCTCTCTGCGAGATATCTTGCCCTTGAGGCGAGCTGGATGCCCAGCTGTCTGAACCCGGTCTTACCCAGAGTGGAAAGATAGACCGCAGCCGATATCGAGGTCAGGGCCTCGTTGGTGCAGATGTTCGAGGTGGCCCTCTCTCTTCTTATGTGCTGCTCCCTGGTGGAAAGGGTCATGCAGAAAGCTCTCCTCCCCTCAGTATCTTTCGATGCCCCGATGATCCTCCCCGGCATCTTCCTCACGTGCTTCATGGAGGTTGCGAAAATCCCTGTGGAAGGTCCTCCGTAGCTCATGGGGATGCCGATGGGCTGGGCCTCCCCGACGACTATGTCGGCCCCGTAATCCCCGGGGGCCTTCTGGATGCTCATGGACATCGGGTTCACCCCGACGACATAGACCATTCTCGGATCGAGGATATCCCTTATCCTGAGGACCCCCGGATCGAACATCCCTGCCAGGTTCGGGGTCTCGATGTAAACCCCGGATACCTGGTCGTTGATCATCCCTTTCAGGGCATCGAGGTCCATGATACCCCTGTTCTCGAGGAAGGGTACCTTTTCCACCCTGATACCGGAGCCTCTGATGTAATTCTCGATCACGCAGAGCTTGTCTTTGGTGATATATTCGGGAATGAGGAACAGGGGTCTGTGATTGATCCTGTTCGACATCAGGATGGCTTCTCCAATGGCCGTCGGCAGGTCGTACATCGAGGTATTCACGGCATCCATGTGCAGGAGGTCGGCAATGAGGGATTGATACTCGAAGAGTGCCTGCAGTATCCCCTGGGACATCTCCGGCTGGTAGGGTGTATACGAGGTGTACAGTTCGGAGCGGGAAAGAACGTTGTCCACGATCGTTGGTATGAAATGGTCGTAGAAACCTCCTCCGAGGAACATGGGCATATCCCCCCCTCCTTTCGAGATCCTCATCAATCCTTCGGCCTCCCTTGTCACCTCGAGCTCGGAGGCTCCCGGTGGAAGGTCAAGCTTCTTTGCCCTCATTGCTTCCGGAATGTCGGAAAACAGATCATCGATGGAGTCCAGCCCCATCTTTTTCAGCATCTCCTTTTCGTTGCTGTGATTGGGTAGGTAATGCAAAATATCACCTTGTTCTGAAGGGAACGACCGGTGTAATCCATGTCTCTTAAATAATGTTTTTCCATGGGCGTCCAGGGACGGTGGTCGTGACCTCCGAAAAGCTGAAAGGCATCGGTCTCTCCGGGCCGTGAATAGATTAAAATATGTATTTCCCGATGGCCAAAAGACTTTTCCAGACCAAGGAGAGAACATCATGGCTCCAAAGAGAACACCTCTTGCAGACATTCATGAGGAAATGGGCGGGAACATGGTCGATTTTTCCGGGTTCTACCTTCCAACTCATTACACCTCGATAACGGACGAGCATGTTACGGTAAGGAATGGCGTGGGCGTCTTCGATGTATCCCACATGGGCAATTTCCGGCTGTTCGGGGACACCGCCACCGAAACGGCGAGCAGGCTCCTCACCCAGGACATAGTGGGAATGAGGATGAAGCAGCTCAAGTACACCCATTTCCTGGATGAGAGGGGAATGATCGTTGACGACATGATCATAGCAAGGCTCGGGGAGAACCACTACTTCGCAGTACCGAACGCAGCCAAGATAAAGCTCGACTGGGACCATTTCAACAGATACCGACTTCCGGGCACCGCCATGGAGAACATTTCCGATAGCTATGCAATAATCGCGGTGCAGGGGCCAAAGGCCGCCGATGTGATGAGAAAGGTCACGACGCATCCCTGCGAGATGAAGTTCTTCAACTGCGACTTCATGCACTTTAGGGACCTTGACAGGACCTATCTGGTATGGAGGTCCGGGTACACCGGAGAGGACGGCTTCGAGCTCATGATCCCCAACGAGGACGCGGTTGCCGTATGGAGGTCCATCTTCAAGCACGGTGAGCCAGAAGGCATCAAGCCCATCGGTCTCGGTGCAAGGGACACCCTGAGGTTGGAGAAATCCCTGCTTCTCTCGGGACAGGACTTCGACTTCAACCACACATCCCTGGAGACCAACGTCGCCTGGGCTGTGAAATGGGACCACGATTTCATAGGCAAGGATGTCCTGCTGAAGCAGAAGGAGGAGGGAATTCCCCGCAAGTTCGTGGCATTCCACCTGAAGGACAGGGGAATTCCAAGGACCGGGATGGAGATATACAAGGACGGGAAGCTCGTTGGAGAGGTCACCTCCGGTACAATGGTGCCCGGAAAGAAGATAGGAATGGGACTGGGTTACATCGTACCCGAACTCCAGGAATACGGTTCCGAGTTCGATGTCAGGATCAAGTCCAGGGATGTTCCGGCCGTCGTTGTGAACCCAAGAGCATGATCGACAATCAAGTTAAATATAAGGGATATAATCGACACAAGCGAAAAGGAGGCATCGAAATGAGCGATATTTCAGGATTGCATTTCCCTGAGGGATTGAAGTACACAAAGACACATGAATGGGCCAAGATAGAAGGCGACAGGGCCATGGTTGGGATCACTGCCTATGCCACCCACCATCTAACCGACATAGTCTATCTTGAACCCCCTGTGGTTGGAGAGAGGGCGGAGCAGAACATGGAGCTCAAGCCCGAGGGGGCAGTAGAATCCGTGAAGGCATCGACACCGATCTATTCACCACTTTCCGGCGAGATACTCGAGGTGAACGAGGAGCTTGTTGACGCGCCCGAGAAGCTCAACGAGGATCCGTACACCAATTGGATCTACAAGATCAGGGTCGAGGACGCATCGGAGATAGAAGGTCTCATGGACCTCGAGCCCTACAGGAAGCACTGCGAATCGGAAGAGCACTAGACCACTCTTCTTCTCTCATCATTTCAGCTTTTTC
>JAFGJI010000001.1 GCA_016929175.1 Thermoplasmatota archaeon
GGCATCCTTGCCCATGTAGCCGTTCACGGTTATGGAGTCGGTCCCGAGCCTCTCGAAGGCCGCTTTTGCATAAGCTCTCGACGTATTGCCGATATCCCCTTTCTTTGCATCCAGGATGACGAGAGCATCAGGATACTCCCTGTTGATGTAGGACACGGTCCTTTCAAGGGCTTTTACCCCTTCCGCCCCCTGGACCTCGTAGAATGCCTGGTTCAACTTGTAAGCGGCGGCCAGGTCCGCCGTGGCATCTATCAGCTCCCTGTTCCTCTCGAACTGGGGAAGCTCGCCTTCCCTCATCGACGGGGGGAACTTCTCCATGTCGGTGTCCAGCCCCACACAGAGAACGGTCCTTCTCTCGATGGAGCTCAGAAGTTTCTCACTCCAGCGCATCGTATTTGGATCGTATAATGATTATTATTACTTTGGGGATGGGGTTGCCTGGAGAAATAATATCATCCAACAGGACATTTCCCCGTCATGTTCCTCGGGGTCGATGAAGCCGGGAGGGGGCCTGTCCTCGGTCCGCTGGTTATAGGCGGACTTGTGAGCAGCGACCAGGAGAGCCTCAGGGAACTCGGGGTGAAGGACTCGAAAGAGCTGTCGCCGGACCGCAGGGAGGCTTTATACAGGGAACTCGAAGGGGCATACTCTCACTGCATCATGTCTGTACCCGCTTCAACAATAGACCTCTGCAGATCGGAAATGACACTGAACGAACTGGAGGTGCTTTGTTTCTCGTCGGTCATCATCTCCATCCTTACTGGCCGACCCTTCAGGCACCCGTCGATCCCGGGAGATGTCGAAGCGAGGTTGAAGGGGACCGGAGCGGGGGCCGACCGAATAATCATGGATGCTGCAGATGTGAACGAGGAGCGGTTCGGGAACAGGGTGTCCGCCGAGATCTCGAGGTTCGCCATGACGAAGGGAGTGGTCATCATTTCAAGACACAAGGCCGACAGGGAACATCCGGTCGTCGGGGCTGCCTCGATCCTGGCCAAGGTGGTCAGGGACAGGACCCTCAGGGATATATCCAAAGAGACGGGGGTGGATGTCGGTAGCGGATACCCGGGCGATCCCATCACAAGGGAATTCCTCGCTGACCATTACAGGAGGAACGCCTGCCTTCCTCCCTTCGCCAGGGCATCCTGGGATACTTGCAGGAAGCTGACCGCAGATATTGCACAGAGGACCCTTTTCGATTACTGATCGGTGTTTGCAATGATGACAGGTATAAGGTCCTTTGTCGGTGTCAGTTTCAGTACGAGACCCTCTTTGACCCCATATTTTTTTAAAAGCCTGTCGCGTTCCGGGCCATAAGATGCTATCACCCAGAGGTCCCCCCTTTTCGAGAGGAAGCGGGCAAGATTTTCTATCCTATCCATCCTGACCCCGCTCTCTTCCCAGCATATGATGATGTCGAAGCTGCTCCCCCCGGGGATCTCTCCCGGCTCGTCCACGATGCAGGTGTCCATGGGAAGGGTCTTCTCCATCCAATCCCTGAATTCCCGTGGTACACCCACGAATGCGACCCTCCTGCCAGTGTCCATGTTGACCTTTCGAAGGATGTCGACCCTTGAGGATAGGTAGAGTTCCTTCATCGTAAGGGGTAACATTCAGTAACATTGAAAAACTTGCCGTCGGAAAGGAAAAGAAGCATCATCCGCCCCGGGATTCCTTGGCCTTCATCCGAAGGCCTTTGTATCCGCACTTGCGACACTGAGTGGCTTTCACGGCGTTCCTGGCATAGCATTTCATGCAGATCTTTCTGAGAAGCCTGCGCTTCTCGACTATTGCCCTTATCTCTGGGTCCAAGCTCTTTGCCATCAGCATCACCGGGTGTGGGGGCTAACCTATATCCATATTTAAATCTTGTTGGGGCGGCGCTTCTGGACCTGGTTGAGGTCCCATATTATGGGCAGGCCAATGGACCAACCCGACCGTTTCAGAACCTCATCAGTTCCTCTCCACTGTATATCTTCACAGTTGGATTCGTGATGAGTCCAAGAAGTATGTTCGCCCATGCCAGCTTCTTCCACTTGAACTCGTTCTCCTCCGGGTCGAGGGACTCCGACCTGAGGCCCCCTTCGCCTATCTTGGGGGCCACCTCGTTGAAATTAAAACCAAGTAGTGTTATGGAGCGCGCTTTGAAATGCTGGGCAAGGAAGGCCGCTCTATCGCCATCGGTAAACCCGCCATAGTTCTCCAGCCCCCCTCCCGCGGCAGGGTCCACCTGGGTGGTCCCGTGCACGCTGCCGAACAACCTCGGGACCACTTTCTTCAGTACGTTGATGTTGTCACCATGGGCATGCACGACCATCAGCGAACCTCTGGAAAGGCATTGCACCTGATCCTCGACCCCTCCGTCCAGGTCCGTAACGATGATCTGCGGAACGAGCGACCTTGCAAGGAGAGCCGAGGTCGCACCGTCAGCAGAAATCAGCACATCCTTCCCCGTCGATAGACCTGTCCAGGTTCCTCCGACCCTCTTCTCGCCTATCAGGCGGTCCAATTCCATTTCCAGGTCCGGTCCCGCCCCGAGAACATACACATCCCTGCCTTCGATCAACCGCTCCAGTTCCACAAGGACCTCCTCTTTGGGATGGAGTCTTCCGTTCACCGCCAGAAGTTCGGAAAGGATGTTCGAGGCCATCATATCCGCGTCCCGGTCGAGGCCAAGGTCGCTCGCGATCTGTTCGTAGTACGGGACCCAGTAAATGACCTCCATAAGATCACTCCCTCAACGGAGCCAGCTGGTCCCCCCTCTACCCCTGCTCTTGGTCCGGTTGTAAGTATATACCACACCACCGAGGAGGAGGAGGAACACCCCGATGAACATGAATATGAGGTTCTCGGTTATGTTAAAACCACGTTCGAACCCTATGTAACCGACGAAATTAAAGGCAGTACTGGCGATGAAATAGATCGCTGCCAGGGACAACAGCATGACCCAGGTCGACCTTATGAACCTGTTGGTCCTGATATATGTGTCCAGAGAGCTTCCCAGGGTATAGGACAATGCAGCCATTATGATCCATATCCATGCGGAGTCAAGGAACTCGAAAATGAACCTGGGAACCTCCTCCTCCCCCCTGGCGTTGAGGAAACTCAGGACGAAACCCGTCAAGACCAGAACCAGCGTCAGGAACACGCCCATGAAGAGGAGATACCTCCGTGTACGCAGGGCATCCCGCATGTCATCGAACACCTTTGAGACCTGGTCCTCGATATTGAGGGCCTTCACCATGAGGAAGGTCGCAAGGGCAGTTATCATCAACCCTATGGAGATCTCCCACTTACCCAGTATCATGAGGATGCCCCACATGATCAGCATGAGGGCGATCGGTACGATTATCCTCTTTCCGATCTTCGGGTTCTTGAAAGCCGACATGATTATGTAATAGGTGGATTCCAGGTTCTGCTGCTGTTTCACGACAACGCGTGCGATATGCTCGATCTGGACCCTCTGCGAGATCAAAGGGAGTATTATCTCGTCCTCTGCCCCGTCAGAAACGAGCACCACGGTATCGGGGGTGAACTGTTCGATGACCCCGTAGAACTGCCTGATCAGGTTCGCATCGGACTGTATCCCCACCATCTTGTCACCGCAGATGGTCGCGATCTCCACTTCCCTTCCCATTTCCCTGTACTTCCTGTAGAGCTTCAGACCCATGAACATGACGTTCGCATCGGAATCTTCAGGGTCCTCGATGCCAAGGGCTATCAAGGCCTTCAGGTTGTTCTTTCTTCCAATAACGGGACTTGTCACCTTGCCTTTCTCTCCCAGGTCGTCGTCCCGGTCCACGCAGAGTATTAGGGTTTTCATCTACAAGCGGACTATGTCAGGAAACATATTTAATCATATTCAACACAATATCATTTTTCTGTGGTATTTTCTTCTACCAAAGTCGTTAGATATGTACATTTACCTCTCTTCATACCCCTTGGGATGCAAGGGACGCCCTCGGGATGTCCCCGATAACCAGGTTATATTATCCCGGCAGAATTGTATATCATGACGACCAGGAGCATCATAATATTCAGGGTCTATCAGATATCAACTCACAAGACACTAGGTTTTCACACGGGGGATGAGGAGGCCGTCGTGATGTTCTGCAATCTGAAGTATGACATTCCCTTGGATGACCTAGCTCTTGAGAGGGTGCCGGTCCGACAGGTCACGAAATCCGAGGTCTTGTGCTTCGGTGAGGTACTTTCCCAGCTCCGCGCACACAAACAGAGGATCATGGAACTCGAAGAACAGGCGGAGGAGGTAGGCATGAAAGATGAGGTCGTCCAGTTCCTTCAAGAGGTCCCCATTCAATAGCACTATTCTTCTCTTAAGGGTCGAAGGAACCTTGAACTGTTCATTGGTTGTCCTGTAACTCACTGGCAATATCCCCGAAGCGCACATCTTTTGATGCTTCTTCGGGATGTAATTTCGCGTCAGGTAACCGCGGTGGTGTGGGACCATGACCGATATTTATCCCTTGAATGTCCGAACCGAGCTCATTTTCCTTAACGAAATCAGAGGATGTGCTTGGGTGTATGATCATTGGCTGCGGGACTATTTGAGATTCAATGGGCTTTTCGGTGGTCTCCTTCTTTCGCTTTCTGACCAGCAGGATCAGGGTGATCAATACAGCAAGGAGCAGGAGGACTAGTACGATAATTGAAGCTAACAATGCCAATGTGATATTATCGAAGCTGTCATCCTTCTCGACCATCCCTTCCACCTCGATGCTCATCGGACCTTCACCAAATTGGTTCAATGATGCAATAGAATATAGGTAGATAACCCCCTTATCAACGGTATCGTCAATAACGAAATGCGCTGAGCCATCCACTTGGGCGACTATCGTTGGTGTGCTTTCCCCTTCTCCTCTATAAATAACATAACCCTCGACCGGCAGACCGCCATCATTGACAGGATCACCCCAGATGATACGTAGATCATCCCCCTCGACAACGATATCGATCGAGGAAGGAGGGCCTGGCTTCGAACCCGTCATTCCAGATACCCAATCCGTCATCTTCGAAGCTCCAACTGTGTTGAATGTACATATTCTATAATAGTATAGAATGCCGTTCTCCACCTCTGTATCAGTCGTTTCGAGAGAGCTAGGCATTACCTGTTTTACCGGCCTGTCGATCTCGTCACCAGCTGTCCGGTATATCCGGTATCCCGCCAAAGGAGATCCACCGTCATCCTCTGGTTCATCCCAGGAAATGTGCAATTCCCCCGGAATGACGGAGATCGAGAGGTTCCTTGGAGGGGAGGGAATACCCATCGGTGTTATTGAGATCGTTTCCGTTTCTGCTCCCTCGCCGTAATTTGTGAACGCATTCATGTAATAGGTGTATCCGACGCCATTGACAACATCCATGTCGGTGTAGGATAATGCCGTTCCGATCTGATCCGTATCGATAACCTTATAATCTCCTTCCGATGTCCTTTTATGAATGATATACCCTCTCAGGATCCCACCGCCGAGTTCAATGGGTTCATTCCATGATAGAAATACTCGTTCATCCCCGGCCGTTCCAGTGAATTCAGTGGGTTCCGAGGGCAGTCCATAGGGAGTTACCGATGCTTCGGTCGATGGTGGCGAGATGCCTATCGAATTTATGGCCTTAACGATGTATATGTATGTCCTGCCATTGACCACGTTATGGTCCGTCAGAAGCGTTTCAGAAGTATCACCCGCCTCCTGGAAGGTGTCGCCGATCTCTTTTCTCCAGAGGCGATAAGTACATGTGATGTCCCCGCCAAGGTCATCGGGTTCCTCCCACATGGCCAATACCGCTCCGTTCTTTGAGATCAGGGTAAGATCCAGAGGTTCAGACGGAGGGCCCATCGGCTTTGCGAAGACAATCTCGGATGTCGTGGATTGCCCGTTCAGGTTCCATGCGACAACACAATAATAATAGGTCAATCCGTTCTCCACATCCTTGTCGATCAACTCGGTCTCGGGTGAGATCACGGTGGTATGAACCGAAAGTTCTTGCGGGTCAATTCCCTTGAGAACTGTGAAGCTGATGATCTCCCGACCACCGGTATCTTGCGGCATACTCCAGTCCAGATAGATGATCGAATCACCTGCAGTGGCCTTTACGAAAAGGGGCGCAGAAGGTACAGAAGAAGGCATGGCGGACACTATGTTCGACGGAGCCGTTTCGCCAACTATATTCCCTGCAGTAAGATAATAGAAATACGTTCGTCCGTTGGTCAGGTTGCCGTCCCTGATACTATCCACCCACGGATCTACCGTTTTCCATTTTACCATCTCTTCGATGGATGTCCCCCGATACAAAAATAGTGATGTCAAGGGGGGAAGACCTCTATCAAGTGGAAGTTCCCACGATAGTTCAACACTTGCATCTCCCGGAACCCCTGATAGATTGTAGGGTCTATCAGGCAATCTTCCCGGTATTATTGAGCAGATGTCTGACATCTCCCCCTCCGCCCCATACCAGCTTGTCGCGGTTATGGCATAGTAATATTCTACACTCGCTGAGACCGAGGGGTCGAGGAAGTATAGATCCGTTACGTTATCCCGAAGGATCGAAAGAAAGTCCGGTCTGATCCCCCTGTAGACCGTGTAGTGTGCTATATCCCTCGTTATTATATTGGACGGCGGGTCCCACTTCAAGATAACCAAGGTCTCCCATGCGTGAAACGATAGATTGAGAGGTTTTGAAGGAAGGCGGAAAGAACTCAGCTTCATTATGAAGGAGTCGTAACCGTAGGTCTCGCTGTCGTATGCACCGGGAGTTGTCGGGAAATTCTCACTGTTGGTCTTTCCACAGATGAAGATCTCTTCTTTGGAATTGAACTCTATTCCATAGGGAATGTCGGCATGAACCCCTCCAAAGAAGGTTCCATATTCGACCTGTTTACCACTACTATCAAGAATGACCAAGAAACCATCCAACTCACCGTTCCAGGAATTGTCGATCGCATACGATGTGAGCGGGAATCCCGTTGGTTCTCCGCCCCTGCCGCATCTCCCTATAACGAAAATACGTCCCCCTAGATCCATGCATAAGCTGTTCACACAATCTCCGACAGGGGTTCCAATGAAGGTTGAAAATGAAAGGGTCTGGAGTGTCGGTGCGACCTTTGTGACGAAACCATCTCCAAGGATATTATCCGGGTCAATACCTCCGAAGCTCGTATCAAAAGCTCCTGAGGTGGTTGGATAGTCAGATGAGAGAGTGGTTCCCCCCACATAGACGTATCCTTCATCATCCACCCACATGGGTTTCCCTCCATGCATGGAGTATTCTTCCTTGCCCGAGCCACCGAGGTATGTGCTTCCAAGCAGCTGGGAGCCTGCAGGATTCAATTTGGCAACGTAAAAATCGTTCCCGCCGTTATGGCCGTTATCATAGCTCGAACTGCTTGTGGGAATATCATCCGAATTGGTCTGTCCCATGACGAAGATCTCTTCTTGCGGTCCGAGTTGTATATCCCTTCCGGTATCCTCGTTGGAACCTCCGATGAACGTTGCCCATATCCTCGAAGAACCTGTTTTGTCCAATTTGAATATGGTGATATCGAAATCTCCGTTGTGGGAGGTATCATAGGCGCCGACCGAGACCGGAAAGTCGCTGGAAGTGGTACTACCGGCTATTAGTATGTTTTCGTCATCATCGAGGGTCATCCCTTTTGCCTGATCATCGCCGTTACCACCGATAAAGGTAGAGAAAACGAGGTTCTTGCCATCGGAGCTCAATTTAAGGGCGAATTGGTCGTTGGTGCCACCGTTATAGCTCTCATCGAAGGCTCCCGAGGTTGTCGGGAAGTCTGTCGAACTCGTGAATCCTGCGATGCAGACGTTCTCGCTTGGGTCCAGTTCCATCATGAAACCCCGCTCCCATCCTGATGATCCTATGTAAGTGGACCATATGATACCGCTGCCTTCGGAATTCACCTTGCAGACTATCACATCCTCATCTCCGTTATAGGACGCATCGTAGGTGTCGGAACTCATTGGATGGTTCCCATATGTGCCTCCGCTGAAGATGTAGCAGTTGTCCCTCGTGGTTTTACCGTGGCATGCCTGGTCATTACCGTTTCCCCCGATCAAAGTGGAATAGATGACGGGATCGATCAACATTGGCCTGTTGATGTCCCTATCTCTGTTCTCGAACCCGAAACGACAATGACCTCTGTATGAGAAGGATACGACGATCTCCTCCTCACCACCATCTATATAATTTGCGATGAGGCCTGCATCCCGGAATTCGCCGTTCTCTGAAATTATCGTGATAGACTCTTTTTCGACTTTCAACTCAAGGGAGTTAGCAACCTCAATCTCTATGATGTCCGTGGATACACCTGCATCGACAAGAAGATCATACTTGACCCGCCCTTGTTGAAAACCAATGACCAGGTCAATCCCGGAGTAGATGCCCTCACATGATAGGCACGCAAAATGTGGTGCGCAGCTTACCCATCTCGATGGATCACTACCGTAGAAATAATTCGAATAGGAATCCATCTTTTCAAATCCTGACGGTTGCCATCTCGAACTCCCGTAGAAGGAGTAACTGAATAGGGAACCCCCCCTCTTTGACCCATCGAGGAAGAGCAAACCATTCAACGTTACTGCGACGGTTCCAGTGTTCGAAAGGAAGAGTATATCCTCGTCATACTGCCCCATGTTCTGTATGAAATATGCACCAGATATCAATGACCCGTCCATCCCATTATAGACCTTTTGGTCTTCATATCTATTTCCATTGTATGCTCCCACCAGTAGTATCGAATTCCCTATGATCAATAGCACTCCAAAGATAACATGGATCTGTCGATAACACGATGGCATCCTAATGCACCTCTTTTTTCTCCCAAACAATGATGTAATACCTTAGATGCAATAAATTGATATTAAATATTCCGCTTTCAACCACTACATCGGGAAAGATAATCAATGAGTCCTTTGATCGCCCTGATCCTGTGGCTCAGGGAGTTCTTTTCATCCACCGACATCTCTGCGAATGTCCTCTCCTCTCCCCGAGGGATGAATATCGGGTCATAACCGAAACCCTGCTTTCCCCGTTCCTCGAAGGAGATGGCCCCCGGGCACTCCCCTCTCAGCAGGGTGATGCCCTCGCCAGGCTGGTATAGTCCGATCACGGTCCTGAAGGTTGCCCCTCTGTCGTTTCTATCTCCCATCAGGTCCAGGATGCCCTTGTTCCCGATAGTCCTCTGAACGTAGGCTGAATATACTCCGGGAAAACCCCCCAGGGCATCGATGAAGAGGCCCGAATCATCCTTGATGAAGGGACCTTCGATATCCCCCTCCTTCTCCATGACCTCCATACCGGTCAGGATGACCTCTTCCAGGGAGTCGGCCTGAGCCTCGAGAAAGGTCCTTTCCATTAGCCTTACCTCCACCCCGAGAGGCTGAAGCCATCTTCCGATCTCCTTGAGCTTCCCGGTATTTCCCGTCAACAGATAAATAGGTCCAGGATCCTTCATCACCATCACCTGTCGCTCATGTACCTTCCTCTGATATTGATGTCCATAAGTTTTTTTCGGACATCGTCCGCATCAGGGTTCTCGAGATAATACCCCTGCCAGAAATCACTTTCCCTGTCCTTCAGCCCTTCATGTGTGGAGGAGAAGACCTCGAAGAAGAGCCTCAGATCGACCCCTTTCTTCTCGATCTCGGCCGATCTCTCCGACAATGAGCAGTCGATCAGTCCGAGATTTAGTTTTTCACCATCTCCCAGGAGAATGAAGTTCGAGGTGGTGAGGTCTCCGTGCACGATGTTGTTCCGATGCATCCTGCCCACAATGGCACCCATCTCCCTCAGTGCCCAACCCTGGGCTTCCCTGTCCATGACGTTGAGAAGTCTGGCCAGCCTTGGACCCTTGAGCATTTCCATAACAAGGAAGTTGCAATGCATGTCCACGTCCAGGACATAAGGGGTCCTGATCCCTACCCTGCGAATGGCATTGAGCATCCTTGCCTCGTTCCTGATGCGGTACGGCGTGATACGCCCCTCCATCTCCGGGAGCCTGTAACCTTTCGGGAGCCTGAACTTCCGAACGACCGGTATTCCGCCGAAATCCTCGGCTGTTATCAATGCCTCCGCCCCCCGTCCAAGCACCGTCCCCGGGACTGCGGTCTGGCCTGTTTCGAGGGAAGCCGTCCCGGGGGTCTCCATGATACCCATTTCCCGGCTGGCCTTCCAGGTCACATCGACCATATCGGTCCTGAACCTCTGATCGATGACAGTATCCTCCATGTTATGGGTGATCCCCCCCTCGAACATGCGCTGTCCGAGATAGGCTATCATGGCGCCATTGTCGACGGCCAGTGATGATGGCGGGGCAAAGCTCTTCCCGCCTCTCTCCCTGGCCATGATATCCACCATGGCCCTCAACCTTGAATTGCAGGCAACACCGCCTCCGAGCAGCACCTCGTCGCATCCGATGTGGGCCATCGCCCTCTCGGTTACCTCGCAGAGCATGGAAAAACAGGTCTCCTGGACGGAGTGACATACGGAATGGACCGATGCCCCCTTCCTTCCGAGAGCAAGGGCTGCCGTCATGATGCCGGAAAAAGAGATGTCCATCCCCTTCACCGAGTATGGAAGCTCCAGAAGCTCTATCTCCCGCCCCTCTTCTTCAGATATGGCGGGAACGCTCTCACCACTGGATAGCTTCTCTATACTGGGACCAGCCGGAAAAGGCATGCCCATTTCCCTTCCCAGCTTGTCCAGCATGTTCCCGATGCCTATATCGAGCGTCTCCCCGAGGACCCTGTACCTGCCCTTGACGAACGCGATGATCTGTGTGTTTCCGCCGGAAACATACAATAGAACCGGATCCCCGGCACCCACAAGAGAGCCGATCTCCAGATGTGCAACACAGTGATTGACCCCCACGATGGGGATCGAATTCTTGAGCGACAGGACCCTGGCAATGGTAGCTCCGACCCTCAGGCAGGGTCCGAGCCCAGGGCCTTTTGAGAATGCCACCAGTTCAAGGTCGCTTTCATCGACAGCGGCCTCCTCCAGAGCTTTACGGACGATGCCGCTGCCGACCCTGACATGGTGGTCGGCTGCTTCCCTCGGATGTATCCCGCCTTCATCAGGAACGTACATGTCTCTGACATTGGACAGAATGGAGCCGTTCCTGACGACACCGGCCCCGAACGTATGTGCAGTGGATTCGATACCCAGCGTCCTCATCGTCCGTCCAATGACCGGTGCGCTATTTAATTTATGGTGTGGGGGTCTGGTCTGAACCCCTCATCCCCGACCATTGTCGATCCTCCGCTCTCGGATCAGTTCTTGCCGCCGTTGAAGAGTTCGCGGCCTGTCCTCTGCCTCCATCCCTTCCTCGCCTTTGCCCACAATATCAAAAGGACCGGAAGGACCACGATCGATGATATGAACGAATAAAGGATCGCAAGTGCGGTCACGATCCCGAACTGCTGAAGGGGAGGCATGGTGGCGAACGAGAGGAGGCCGAACCCTCCGATCGTCGTCGCTGCCGCCCCGAAAAGAGCGGACCCGGTGTTCATGATGGTGTTCTTCGAGGCCTCCATCAGGTCCTTTTCCAGCTTGATGTCCTCTATGAAACGGTGTGTGATGTGTATCCCGTAAGTGATGCCCAACCCGACCGTGAGGGACCCGATGGTGATGGTTATGACGTTCAGAGGGATCCCGGTCAGGTACATCGTCCCGGCGATCAGTATGACGCAGAAGACCACTGGCAGCGTTGCGACCGTCCCCAGGATGATGGACCTCTCCTCCCAGAAGAATACGATGGTGAGCACCACCAGAGACACGGCGATGGTGACAAGGAGCGAATTGATCTGAGATTCCTGCATCGCCCCGATGACGACCGCGAATACGATGGAGGATCCGGTCTCGGACACCTTCCTGACCGGCCCTCCCTCCAGCTCCTCTATGGGGTCGTTCACCTCTCGAAGCTCGTCATAGAGCTGCCATGCTTCCTCGTCGTCGTCCGTTCCCACGGTGAAGGTGATGGCCGAGAA
>JAFGJI010000149.1 GCA_016929175.1 Thermoplasmatota archaeon
AATGGCGCCGTGCAGGGATATCGAAGTTGATGGGAGGACGGTCCTGAGGAGCAGAGCCTGGTACATCCCCAGGGACAACATAGATACGGACATGATATTCCACAACAGGTACCTGACGATCACGAACGTCGATGAGATGGGGCAGTACACGTTCGACAACCTTGAAGGCTTCCAGGACTTTGCGAGGAGGGCAAAGAGGGGTGACATCGTCGTCGTTGGCAAGAACTTCGGTGCGGGAAGTTCGAGACAGCAGGCGGTGGACTGCTTCAGGTCCCTGGGGATCTCCTTAATACTGGCGGGATCCTTCGGCGCCATCTACGAGAGGAACGCCATAAACACCGGAATGCCTATCATGGTCTATGAACCGGTGGAGGGAGGATTCGGGGACGGGGACGAACTGGAGGTGGACCTGCTTGAAGGCCGCATCAGGAACATTTCAAAGGGCATCGAGATAAAGGGGGAGCCCTTCTCCGATGTCCAGCTGGAGATCTACAGAAGAGGGGGACTCTTGGTTCGACCATGCTGAGGTGAAAAAATGGGAGAGACGTTCGCGCAGAAGGTGCTTGCAAGGAAGGCCGGTCTTGAAAGCGTTGTCCCCGGCCAGATAGTGACATTGAGACCCGATCACCTGCTGACCCATGATAATACCGCAGCCATAATCGGGAAGATATCCGGTGATCTCGACAGGTACGGGATCGTGGATCCGGAGATGCCCATTATCGTTCTTGATCATGTGATACCTGCGGTCGACGAGAAGACGGCTACGAACCACAAGAAGGTGCGGGAGTTCGTCAAGAGGTTCGGTATAAGGAACTTCTTCGACGCCGGTGCGGGCGTATGCCACCAGGTGATGGTGGAGGAAGGTCTGGCACTCCCCGGTCAGGTGCTTGTGGGATCTGACTCCCATACCTGTTCCTACGGGTGCGTCGGTGCTTTCGCCACAGGCATTGACAGAACGGAAGCCGCAGCGCTCATGTTGAGGGGAGAGATGTGGCTGAAGGTCCCCCATTCCATGAAGATGACCCTCAAGGGGAAGTTCCAGAAAGGGGTCTATGCCAAGGACCTGATATTGAAGATCATCGGGGACGTTTCGGCTGCCGGTGCCGCTTACAGAAGTGTCGAGTTCCACGGGGATGTCAGGAACCTGAGCATCGGTGACAGGTTCACCATCGCCAACATGGGGGTTGAGATGGACGCCAAGGCAGCGGTGTTCCCCGTGGATGATATTACCGTTGAGTATCTTGAGGATGCGGGGGTGAACAGGGGCGACTACGAGCCCTTGTGGGCAGACAAGGATGCACTGTATCATTCCGAGCATGTCTACGATATGTCACAGGTCGTCCCGGGTGTGGCGAGACCGCATGCTGTGGACAATTATGCCACCGTAGAGGAGATGAAGGGGCTTTCTTTCGACCAGTGCTTCCTCGGGACCTGCACCAACGGGAGATACGAGGACCTAAGGGTCGCTGCGGAAATTCTGAAGGGAGAGAATGTATGCCCGGGTACGAGGCTGATCATAGCTCCCGCCTCCAACAGGGAACTCAGTATGGCCCTGTCCGATGGAACTGTTCAGGCCCTTGTGGAAGCCGGCGGAATGCTGCTTCCTCCCGGGTGCGGTCCCTGTCTTGGAGCACACCAGGGGGTGATGGCCCCCGGTGAGAGGACGCTCTCCACGGCGAACCGCAACTTCAAGGGGAGGATGGGTTGCAAAGATGCGGAGATCTATCTGGCCTCTCCCGCTACCGTTGCGGCGACGGCACTGTATGGAGAATTGACAGACCCCAGGGAGGTGATGGATTGAAGGTCTGGAGGTACGGTGATTCCGTGAACACGGACATGCTGTTCCCTGGGAAGTACACCTACACCTGTTCCACAGCGGACGAGATAAGACCCCATCTTCTCGAGGACCTTGATGCATCCTTTGCTGCCGGGGTGAAAGAGGGGGACATCCTCATGGTCGGTGATAACTTCGGCTGCGGATCTTCGAGGGAGCAGCCCGTTCTGGGATTGAAGGCGGTAGGGGTGCAGGCCATTATAGGGAAGTCGTTCGCCAGGATATTCTACAGGGCTGCCATAAACCAGGGTTTGATCCTTATCGAGGCACCGGAAGCGGTTGATGCATACAATGAGGGGGACGAGGTTAAGTTTGACCTTGAGGGCGGGGTGATATCCATCAACGGTAAGGAATTCTCTTTCCCGAGGCTCCCAAGGCAGATACTGGAGATAAGGGATGCCGGGGGATTGCTGGAATATACCAGGAAGAAGCTCGGGCAGAAGTGAGCGATCGGACATGTACTGTCATATCGACGCCATGTACAGGTGGATGTTCTCCCTGTCGATGAGGAACGCTTCCTTCAGATGCCAGGGTTTCTTCCAAGATTTTATACCTTTCGTTATCTCGAAGCCTATCTGTTTTCCATCATCAAGAACAACCACATCGGATTCCGTTCCGTTCTTGAAGTAATAGGTTTCTCTGCCCCTGCCCAGTAAGGATGCAGCAACTCCCTCCACTAGCCAGCCCTCATCGACCTTTTCATTGACATATTCGGAGAGCACCCTGTGAACGAATGGGTCGGAGATATGGATCTTTCTGTTCTTCCTGTAGTTGATCCTTCCATCCGCAGAGATCAGGTCCAGAGTGTTCACTGCAAATATATCCCGAAGTACCTCTACATATGTTCTTGCAGTATGCGGCGAATTGATCGATGTTTCGGAGGAGATCGAATTCCAACTTACAGGAGTGCCTCTTGCCCTGAAAATGTATCGTATCACCTCCTTCATGTACGAATCACTCTTCCCTGCTTTTGCCCAGTCCCCCCTTAACCAATCGATCAAGGACCTTTTCGTTATCTCGGATACCTTTCCGTCCCTATAATGGTCGATAATCGGTCTGGGAAATCCTCCTGTGATCAGATATCTGTTCCAGAGCCTCCCGAGATGCTCTGCGTATGTCCTGTTCTTTGTAGCATTCACTTTGAGTTCTCCGATCCCACCGGTGATAACGTTCGCATTACCTATCGATCTGCAGTATTCCGAAAAAGAGAGCGGATGCATCACATGGTCCTTTCCCTTGCCTCTTCTTCCTGGAAAAGTATCGATATGGTCAAGCAGTCCCATCGATGCTGAACCCGTCACGATCAAAGTGTCGTTCCTGAACACACCCCGGTCTATCCTTGCTTTGACAGCCCTCCACCAACCATCAACGAATGTTATCTCATCAAGCAGTATCAGGGATCGGTCTATTCCAATTTCATCCCTCATGGATGTATACGAATCCAGGACCTCTCCCAGTTCTGAATGAGTGACAAGTTCATCGCAGGAATAGTAGAATATCGAACGGGGGTCCCTTTTTTGAAGTTCCCTTTGTATCAGCAATTTGACCAGTGTTGTTTTTCCCACCTGCCTCGGACCGATCATGAAATGAAGTGCAAAGCCATCGGTGGACAGGTCTTCGAGAAGCGTCGGAACCCATTTAATGGGAGAGTTTTTCCATTCCTCAAGATGGGGGTCCTTTTCTCCCCTCCACCAGGGATTCTGTCTGTCCATGAATGTATTAATACAAATAAGTATTTAAATCATTTGCAACGGCGTTGCACATACGTATTTAAACAGTCGGCAATGGCGTTGCAAATGAGTATTTAAACGGTCGGCAACCGGTCTGGTCCAAAGTATCACTATCATTACACTGCAGGTCTCATCTCAGATCGAACAGGGGGTCATGTGCCTTCCAGTCACCGTGAAGGGTCTGGGCAGCTGCCCTGCAGCCTCCCAGACATGTATCGACCTTGTCGCATCCCCTGCATTCTTCGGGAACGACCTTGTGCTTTCTGAAAGCTCTCAGGAGCGGATGGTTCCAGACCTTACCGAAGGTCTGTTCTCTCAGATCACCTATTATCGTTGGTGAATGATTGCAGACCCTCACACGGCCTGCAGGATCGAGAGCAAGCCAGTCAACTCCCGCGGTGCAGCCGCTGAAGTACAGCGCCTTGTATCCCTTTTCCGGAAATTTACAGGGGATGTTCGGGATGCCCAGAGCTCCGAACAGACGATACCTGTTCAGGACCCGATCGAATTCGGACAGGAATGTCTCATACTCCTTCGCATCCATCATGAGATCGAGATTCCGTAGACCTTCTCCTCCCGGTATGAACCTTATGGCAAGCAGCTCCGAGGCGCCCAGGGCCACCGCCAGTTCGAATATCTTTCTAATTTCGCCGATATTCTTCTTATTCCCCACCACGGACACTGCGAAATCCACCATGTTCCTGTTGAGATATGCGATCCCTTTCACTGCTTTCCTGAAGCCTCCCGTCATACCGACAAGCAGATCATGGTTTCGTTCCAATCCGTGGAGGGGGACCTGAACGAAGACCTCCTTCTCCTTGAACATACGTGCCCATCTGTCGTCGAGCAGTGTACCGTTCGTGAGGACCGAGACATACTTCGTTCTCTCTTTCAGAAGGTCGATGAGGTCCGGAAGGTCGTCCCTCATCAGGGGCTCCCCGCCGGATATAGTGATCCTCTTCACCGGTGGAAGCTTGTGGATGATGGGTTTCCACTCATCGACAGACAATTCGGGAACCACATCGTAGTCGTTCTTCCAGCAGTTGTAGCAGAAAATACAGGATGAGTTGCATCTGTAAGTGTACTCGAGAACGATCATGGAAAGATCAGTTTTGTTCTTCATGGAATTTCTCCTCTATCACCTCAAAGAACTCTTTTGGGATGGTACCGTCCTTCTTCATCTTCTCCCGGAGAAGATACTTTCTGACGGAGGAGACTATGGCCATGAGACCGAGGTAGCCCGAGCTGAAGAGGAATGGTTTGATGAATTCTTCCTGGAAGAATATTACGGGGTACCCGATATCATGGCAGGTAACATCTCCCCAGTATGCCCTGCGGTAGATGACGTTCTCCTTTATCATGTCGAAATAGATATACGAGATGACCAGAGATACAAGTGGGGCTGCAACAAAGAATAGTATCGCTGAATAGGCATAGAGGAGCCCTCTCTTCTTCCCCTGATAGTATCTGATGTATCCGAATATGCCCATTAGCGCACCTATGACCACGTATGAGAATGGTGCCACCTTCAGGAACAATCCCGGCACAAGCATCGTTATTGGAGTTGCCAATAAGAGGAACGAAGCAGGCATCCTTGTCAGCAGGGACAGGAGCTCCCGTTCCCTGTCGATGAGCTGGTGAGTGATGATACCCAGACCTGTAAAGATGGAGACAGCCATCAGAACGTATGAAAGCTCACGGAAATGTTCGGGGTTCTCGTATCCGTTATACAAAAGGAAACCGATCAGGAATACGAAAGGGAGAGGGAACACGACCATCTGCATGAATGCTCTGGACTCCTTCTTTTTGAAATAGACAACGATGGCAACAGCATAATAGAGAAGGGGGGAGAAAAGGACCAGGAGAAAGCAGAACTCGATCATTTCTTCCCCCTCCCGGTCAAACGGCTTACCGATCGGGCCATGATCAATACAAGGGTCCAATACAAGGCTCCAACAATGAAGGAGATCATCAGGACGTTCTCCACCGATATCTCCTTGAAGGGATCATGCCCCTTTATGGTGATGGGTTCCCCCTTAACTTGGAAATGATGCTCTTCCCAGTAGATCTCCTTCGATCCGTTCTTTACAGTGATCCTCAACTTCATCTCGTAATCAACATCCAGGTAATCCGGAGCAAGATAGTAGGCCAGTAAGTCATCATCTCCCGTAGTCTGAAGTAAACCCTCGCTCTCCCCGTCCCACCTGTTCACTCCCCACTCGGAATATTCCCTTATGCTCCTCAGGTCATACTCATCAAGGACGACGATAGTTCCGTTAACAACCCTGTAATGGACCGTCAGGTCTGTCTCTGTATTTTCGTTGACCTGTATCAGAACACCCTGTTCTTGATAGAGGATGGTTGGAACATCATATTCTATGACGGGTTCCCTTCCCGGGTCCGACGATTTTAAAATATAATGGTCATCCTCGCTCAAGCCTGATGACCACGGGGGAAGGATCAGAAAGACACCGAATAGAACAGTAAGGAGGAATAACGATCTCATTCTGATTCCTCTCTTGAAAGATATTCCTCCACATTCATGAGGTCAGGGTCATCTTCCTTTCCTCTTCTTTGATCGATGTTGTAGGCTATTACTCCCACGATGCCCCCGGGAATTAACATCAGGACAAGGAACAGTATCAGGAAGGAAATTTGTTCGTCATCGTAGCCGCTCTCGATATCCGATACTGCCCTTCTCTCCTCACCCTCTCCGTATTCATTGTAGGCTGCAACATAATAGTAGTTGCTGCCAGGAGATAATGGATCCCTATCCACCCATTCGGTGGTATATGCATCGAGGCGTGCGATCTCCTGTAGGCTTCCCCTCTCTTTGCTCCTTTTGATGACGTATCCCTGGACCTTGCTGCCTCCGTCATTCGCCGGTGGGTCCCACCGGAGGTATATCTCCTTCAGGGAAGGAGTTGCCTGAAGGTTGATGACAGATGAGGGGGGGCCATCCAGAACCACTTCGATGACGGAGCCGTTCTCCGAATACCCCAGGTCATTCGATATCAATACACGATAGAAGTACGTGACACCGATCTCCGGGGCCGGGTCCGTACAGTTATAGGTGGTGTTCGCGCCCACTTCTGTCGAGAACAGCGTCTGGAACCGGTCTATCTTGCTTGCCCTCTGGACCTCGCTTTTCAACTTGCCAGCATTTCCCGTATACAACGATGTCGTCCATGTGATCACTATCTCTCCCTGACCTGGAATGAACGATATTTTGGTAACCGGATCGGGAAGTGTCTTCGGGAAAAGCTCTCCCGTCCCGGAAAGGTCGGATCCACCCCATTCGTTCACGGCGGAGACCCAGTAGTAATAGCTTTGTCTTCCCGAGACATTGTGATCCTCGTAGACGAGTTCGGAACCCGGTATCTCATCATACAGCAAGGGATCATCCGGGTCATTGCTCCTGTATATCCTGTAAGAGGCCGCGGGATTCTCATCCGACCAAACGGGAGGCATCCAGGAGATCCTGCAATAGTATTCCTTTCCGTATCCGGTAACGGAAACAGGAGGGTTCGGAGGTATGCTTGTACCTGGCTCTTTGGCATCCATTACCGGAACACATGTCAATAAGCTGAAAAGGACCATTGGAACGACAAGCAAGGATAGCATGGCGATTCTACGGGAATTACCGTGGTGCCGATCCTCCAATGATATGCCTCCGGTCCTCCTGTCGTACATCAACATTGAGTTATATAAGCATCCGCTGTACATTTATAGAAGTTGGAACGGATCTGTTACATTCTGCTTTATCGAAAGAGAACATGATCATCAAAAGGGATGTCGCTTGATATCAAGGTTCCATACCCTGCAGCAAGAAACCTTCCCTGTTATCCTTATATAAAGTATAGAACATCATATAGGATGCGGTGTTCACATTCCTCTATTATTCCTCATCACCCGCATGACATCAAGGACGTGAACAAATGGAAGGGAAAGGAAGGGAGGTCATAGTCATCAGGGACCTCAAGAAGTACTACGGAAGGTCCCGAGGCGTCGAGAAGGTGAACCTTATGGTCCGTGAAGGGGAGATATTCGGTTTCCTGGGACCCAACGGCGCCGGCAAGACGACCACCATCAGGACAATGCTTGATTACATCCGGCCCACCTCCGGAAGCATCCGCGTTCTCGGCAGGGACCCCGTCAAGGAAGGAGCAGAGGTCCGCAGGGAGATAGGATACCTTCCCTCGGATTTTTCCATGGAGTGGAGGATGACCGCCCTGAAGTATCTGAGGTTCCTTCTCGGAATGATGGAATATTCGGGCAGGAACAGAATAGAGGAGATGGCGGAGCGGTTCGAGCTGGACCTTGACAAGAGGATAAAGGATTTCTCGAGAGGCAACCGGCAGAAGGTCGGCCTGGTATCCGCTTTCATGCATTATCCCCAACTCCTGATAATGGACGAGCCGACAACGGGCCTCGACCCCCTGATGCAGCAGGAATTCTACAGGCTAGTGCTCGAGGAGAAGAAGCGTGGAGCAACGGTCTTCCTGTCATCACATATCCTGTCGGAGGTCGATGCGGTCTGCGACAGGGTCGGTGTCATACGGGAAGGCGAACTGGTTGCCGTCGAGACCATCGACAGGTTCAAGGAGAAGACCGGCCAGCTGATGAAGGTCAGGTTCGAATCCATGCCGGATACCAGGGTGTTCGAACAGATCGATGGTATAAGCGACGTGAAACGTCTTGAGGATGAGACCCTTCAGTTGACGGTGTTCTCGAACGTGGATGCCGTGGTGAAGGAGCTTGCGAAGCATACCATCAAGAGGTTGTCCTTCGAGGAGACCTCCATGGAGCACGTCTTTCTCAAGTATTACGGGAAGCAGGAGATCAGGAATTCCACCAAGAAGGAGGTGGTACCGTGAGCTTTACACTGTTTAGGACGATGTTCGGGACCACAAAGCGCGGTATG
>JAFGJI010000150.1 GCA_016929175.1 Thermoplasmatota archaeon
GGAGGAGATGCTCGAGCCTTCGATCTCTGCAGCGGATGCGGAACGGATGATCATGAAGCTTTCATCCGAGATCGGGTTAATTGACAAGGACATCGTCTGTTACCCTGTATACCTCGGTACTATAAAGGGCGAGGGGAGAAAGAGGTACCTGGTAGTGGACGGGATAACCGGAAAGGTGGACAGGACCTGGTCGAACTCCCTTACAGGGAAGTTCAGGTCCAGAGATAGAAAAGGAAAATAATTTATGCAAAGATATGTTGGGTTGGCGTGTTATCAGGTTGGTGAGAACGGTTGGCAAGACGAAGGATCATCCACGAAGAGGATGAAAAGGAGCAGGAAAAGGAAAAGGATACGAAACCTGCCTTCAAACCTTCCGAGTTCAACGAGACAGAGTTCCTTCAGACCGAGAACAAGTCGGCCAAGATGATCTATCTATCCCTTGGTGTAGCCGTACTGGCCGGTCTTTTTTCCTTCGCATTGATGAGGCTTCTTTACTGGTTGGATGTCGAGAGCTTCATAATAGTGCCGGTTGTCTCACCTTTTCTCTTCGCTCCCCTTGTGGCCTATCTTTTCAAGAGATTCGGAATAAATATAAAGGAGCTCGAGTGGAAGAAATGGCTGGAGAACGGTTTCATGTACGTCCTGGCCTGGTTCGTCATCTGGATGCTTTCGATGAACCCCCCCGTGAGCGATTTTTCCGACCCCCTCATCGAGGATGTGGTGATGCAGGTCCAGACCATTGGATCATCGAACAATACACTGACCTATTCCTATTTCCTCGGTGTTCCCTACGACAATTTCGGCAATCTTTCCTCAACCATGGGCCCACCCGAGGACATCGAGGGCATAACATCCGTTACGTTGTTCGTAACCATGACGGATAACTGGAAGGTGGATACCTGGGATATCGAGGTCTACGAGAGATCCGGGGGTGAATGGGTCGACATCTCCGACAGGGTGGGGGAGACGATAGAGACCGGAAAGAACCTGACCCTGGAACCGGAGAGGGACCTGAAGGATGCCCTGAAGGATGAATGGCTCCAGAGGGAGCCCGATGTCTGGGAGGACTATCTCTATTCCGTTCAACTGGACCTCTCTGACAGGAACCTGATAGATGCAACCTACGATCTGGAGGATGGAAGGATCGATATTATGGTGATATTCAGGGCCACCGACCCCATGGGAAACGGCTCCGAGCTGGAGTTCAGCTTCACGGTCAGACCATAGAACGCTGGATTTCGTTTAGAATATGGAAATGTTATTATGTCCACAAGATTTATTAGATTTAACCAGTCTTAATCATGGATACCCGGGTGGACAAGCGATGAAACCGACCAAAGCAAAGGTCCTCGCTCTTGATGAGGATGAAGAATGGGATGATTGGGCGGAGGAAGAGGAGGACGAGATAATCGATGACGAGGAACCGGATGACCTCGATATCGATGACAGTCCATCGAAGGTGGCTAAAGGGCCACGAAGGCCGCAGGTAAAGAAGAAGACCCCTTCAGGCAAGGGATACGGCAAAAAGGTTGTTTCCTGGACACTCAGGATCATCGTTGTGCTCCTGGTGGCTCTTCTCCTTTTCTTTCCCGGATACCCGTTCCACGATATCCGAGAGATGACCGGTATCAATTCCTTGAAGAACCTGATGAGACCGTATCTTCCCTTTCCGGAATGGGTGAACGCTTCGGTCACGCTCACCTATGCATTATCGGTATCCAACGGGAGGGCGGAAAGTGTCAGGATACAGGTCGCACCCCCGTTCGATATCCCATTCGACCCGGGCCCGGGGAATGAGAAGGATTTTATCATCCAGGACGTTCTGGATGTAAACTTCCTTCCCGAAAACAATATTCCTATTGCCGATTACGACTCGGAGAGAAACATTATCGCAGGATGGGAGCTCACGAACATCCAGGGCACCTACAATTTCGAGGTCACATTCAACATGACCCTTCATGCCTATGAATGGGAAATAACCGAAGAGGAATCAGGAGAAATTTCGGATATCCCCCAGGAATACAAGGATCTCTTCAATCACAACGCATGGCCTGTTGACAGGGACGAGGACGGTATTCCCGATCATTTCCGTTACGAGCCGGAAGATGCGAAGATCACCGATATCGCAGAGATGATCACAAAGGATGAGGATACTGTTCTCGGGAAGGTCAGGGCCATATATGATTGGATGGAGGAGAGGTTCAACTATACCACGTCGGACCAGAGGATAAGGGACAGGCAGATCTACGGCGATTACCCGAAATGGGCCACCGGCTGCCTTGCGGACTGGTACGGGGACTGCGATGACCAGTCACTTCTCATGGCTTCGTTGTGCCGGGCTATCGACATACCTGCCTGGCTCGAGATAGGTTATCTCTTCGATCCGAACCCGGGCGCAAGGACCTGGGGTGGGCACGGGTGGTTCAATGTCCTGATCCCTCTCAAAGGCGGAAATGATTTCATAATAGGCAACATCGATCCCGTCAACCACGAATTCCTCTTCAGGGACCCGTATCGTTTCACCGATTGGGTGGATAACGGACAGGATGTAACCGTCGAAGGGGAATCGATGTACAATCTGGATTACTATTACAACTACTTCAACGTCAGGAAGGCCAGCAGGGTCCAGGTCGTGATAGACCCCGCCACCAGGAACGATCGTTTCGATGATCACGGTTCCATAAAGATATATTCGGACAAACCTCTGACGGGGGCAAATCTACCGGGCACACAGA
>JAFGJI010000151.1 GCA_016929175.1 Thermoplasmatota archaeon
GGGATGCCAGGGCTGTTGGAGGCGTTCTGCTGATCATCATAGGAGCCCTGCTGATATTATACGAGATCATCGCCCTGTTCATCATGTGAACGGGTTGGTCCAAGGTAGAAGAGGTGGCTTTTACATCTGCAGTCCGAGCAGCCGAACCCCCTGACGCTTACGCAGCTTTTTGACAGGAAATAGGCCGCCGCGCATTCACCGCCTTCCTCATGGGGTTTCCAGAGGACCTCTCTTGCCGAGGAATGCTTCGTTATATGGTCAATATGCCACCTCTTTTTCGAAGGCCGGGACAGATGTCTTCTCACCCTGCCCCATAGACCGGCCTTCGCGGAGCCGCAGTATGCATACCAGCCTCTTTTGAGCTCGATCTTTCCAAGGCTACCTACGGTGACGTTGACATCCTCTTTGATCTCGAGCAGTAATATGTAATCCGCACTTGCATCGATAACTGACGGGTTCGGAACATGCTCGTATCCGGGTACCGAGAACCACTCCATATGCCCTCACTTCAATCTCAAGGTCTCGAGGTTCATAGGAGTGGTGGTATAAACCCCGTACTTCCTGTGGAGAGATGATGACAGGTCCATCTCCTTTGCTTCGTCACCATGATGCAGGATGATCTTGTCCGGTTTGGGGTCCATGGTGGAAATGTAATTGATCAACTGCTTGCGGTCCGAATGACCCGAGAAACCGTCGATGGTCTCATTTGTAGCCTTCAAGGATATCGCGGTCGGTTTGCCCTTTTCCGATACAATAAGCTCCGTCAATCCCTTCTGGATCTTACGTCCAAGGGTCCCTTCTGCCTGGTAACCCACGAACACAAGCGTGTTCTTCGGGTCGCTTCCCCAGTACTTCAGATACTCCATGACCGGGCCGCCGTTGAGCATACCCGAAGTGGCAAGGACTATGCATGGCTCCGGGTCGTGGATCAATCTATCCCGCATATCCCTTGAATCCACCTTGTTGAAGAAATCGGACAGGAAAGGGTTCTCGTTCCGCTGGAATATCTGGGTCCTGAGTTGATTGTTCAGGAACTCTGGATAGGCAGTATGGATCGCCGTTGCCTCCCAGATCATTCCATCCAGATAGATCGGGCATCTGGGGATCTGTCCCATCTTCATTTGTTTTTCAAGAACGATCATCACTTCCTGGGAGCGGCCCACGGCGAAGACGGGTATCAGGACCTTGCCCCCTCTGGAAAGCGTCCTCTTCATGACACTTCTCAGACCGGCCGCGGCTTCCTTGCGGGTTGGCTGGAAATCGTGTTTTCCCCCGTAGGTGGATTCTATTACAAGCGCTTCGACCCTGGGGAACTTGTTCGTGGCCGAGTTGAACAGCCAGGTCCTCTCGAACTTGATATCCCCGGAGTATACAATATTGTAGAGACCGTCCCCGATATGGAAATGCAGGGAAGAGGACCCCAGGATATGTCCGGCATTGTGCATTGTCAGCCGGATATCCGGGGCGATGTCGGTGGTCTCGTTGTATTTTATCGGTATGCAGTGGAGTATCTCGTCCTGCACATGCTTCGATTCGTAAGGCGGCCTCTTTCCCTCCGCCACTGCGACCTTGATGTAGTCGAGCTGCAGGAGGGCCATCATATCCCTTGTCGGTAGGGTGCAGTAGATGGGGCCATCGTAATTGTATTTGTACATAAGCGGGATGAGACCGGAATGGTCCAGGTGGGCATGGGTGATTACTATCGCGTCGATGGATTCGAACGGTTGAGCTTCCGATACCTGAAGATACGGAGAGGGTTTATCCTGTGATCCGACATTGACCCCTATGTCGACGATCACCTTCGAGTTCCGGGTCGTGAGCAGATGGCATGATCTGCCGACCTCTCTGTATCCTCCAAGGGAGGTGGTCCTGACCCAGTTCTCATCATCGGGAATGTCACGGAATATCCTTCTTCCCACCCTTTTCAGAAAGTCCTTGCGCTTTTCCGTAACTTCCGCTTCCTTGAGGAACTGCCTGATATCCTTGACGCTCTTCGATTCGATAGGGGGGGTTCTGACCACCTGGGGGGCCCAACCTGTCTGTTTCTTGATATCGTTGAGGTTAGAGCCGTGCTTGCCTATGGCAAGTCCCGGAGAGAGGGCCTCGATGGTGACCTCGTTGGAATCATGATTGAACGCAACATCGGTGACCTTCGCCTCCTCCGGGATGATACTTTTGATTATGTTGCTCGCTTCGTTCACGTCCTTGACCAGCGACGTATGGGGTCTTATGGCGACCCTCCTCTTGAGACCCTGTGCAAGTCTCCTGACAAGGTTCGAGTCGTAAACGAATTCGTCCATGTTCTTGGTCTGGATGACCACGACTGGCCCTTCGAAATCAACGCCGGTGATCTCGATGTCCTTGGGGATGATCTCCTCGATATCGGCCTTTATCCTCTTTATGAGAGCTTCATATGTCATTGTTACTCCCACCTGTATCCTTCCTTACAAAAAATCTGGAGATCCCTCGTGGAACCTTGATATCCAGTTCTGTGGAAGAAGGTCAATGGAACTATCTGCTCAGAAAACCGTCAAAGTCCGTTCAATATCATTTAAAGAAACTGATAGCAAGCTGTTCTCGCTGAAGTGCGATGGATCATTTGATATTTAATTTTTCCTTCCGCCTGTCCAATTCCTTCGGAGCTACCGGGTTCCATCCCTTCTCGTTTATGACGACGACGTCGTAGCCGTTACCGGAGGCGGAATCCCTTCTCATGGCGGCGTTGAGGGCCTTTATTGCCAGATCCACTCCCTCGGAAGCTGTGAGATCATCCTTGAAGTTGTCCTCCAGCACCCCGTAAGCGTAAGGGGACCCCGATCCGGTTGCGCAGTACTTGTCGGGTATGGAGCCTCCTGCCGCATCCAGGGAGTATACATGCCCACCTTCCCGGTCCCAGCCGCCCAGGAGGAGCTGTACCCAGTAGGGATAGTATCTGTTACCGGAGAGGATGTTCGCGGTGAGGGTGGCCGCGGCCTTGACGGTCATGGGCTGGTCCCTCTTGAGCCGGAAGAGCTCCGCTTCTGCGGTGATATATCTGGCAAGGGTCTGTGCGTCCCCCACAAGGCCGGCCGTGGTGAGACCGATGTGCTGGTCTATCATGAACAGTTTCTGCGTCTCGGTATGGGCTATTAACGTACCCATGGTCGCCCTGTGCTCGGTGGCGAGGATGACCCCATCCCTGCAGACTATCCCGAGTGTCGTCGTCCCGGTCTTCTTCGGCTCCTGGTCATTTGTCATGAAAGGATCACTTTCCCACACCCGACAGGGGATGTGATTTCCAACATTCAAGAGGGCGTATTTAAAGATGTTGACAATGCTCTGTATGTTGGCCTTTGCTCCACATCATCGGCTGTGGCCATTTTCAGTATAAATCTATAAATAAGTCCAGCCAATAGTTGTGATGATACTGGATGCTTCCAAGGACAGGTGAACCATCGTGATCTTCGAACATGTCCCACAGGCCGCAGCAATACTGTTGGTCCTTACCCCTTTATTGAGCATCCTGGGGGGGGCCGCAGCCCCTCCCGACCCTGTGACGATACCCTGCTGGGAACCACTTGCGGTGCGTCCTTTCGATTGGAACGGTTGGGACGGGGACATCAATTGCGATCGCATTGACGACCGCCTCCAGGGGGACCCTTTTTCTCTCGACGGGGACGGGGCTCTCATTGGCGTGAACATACATTTCCGTTACTACCCGACCCCGAACGATGCCTCAAGGGTCATGCAGGTACTTGGCTCAATGGGCAAGGGTACTGTCTTCCATCATGCTGGCAGATCATCGACCGCCCTGTATCTCTCCGTCCCGAGGAGCATTGTACCTGAAATATATCGCCTGGTAGACCCCAGCATTGAAATGATCGAATACAGACCTGTGTATGTGAGCTTCCTCGATGTATCCTCCCCGGCCACGAGGTCAAAGTGGTCCAGCCTCTACTCCCCCCTCACCGCTTCCGACCTGGGTTATTCAGGAGATGGCATCGTGGTGGCGGTCATCGACTCCGGTGTCGATAACAACATCCATGAATCCATGAGGGGGAAATATGTCTACGGGGTCGATTTCACGGGCACCACCATCGTTGAGGGGCTCGACCCGGATGATATCGACGGCCACGGGACACATGTTGCGGGAACGGTCATGGGTTCAGGAGGCAACCAGGGCATCTACCAGGGAACGGCACCCTCGGCACAGCTTGTTGACCTCAGATATGCAC
>JAFGJI010000152.1 GCA_016929175.1 Thermoplasmatota archaeon
AACCTCCTCTGCCTCCCCACCCCCACCAGTAGTTGAGATCGTCCCCGACCACGCCACCTCCGTCCGACCAGTAGTTGTCCCACTGGTGCCAGCCGCCCAGATAGAACTCCGACCAGACATGGTCCTCCCCCGGTAGATGAGCGCCCCTTGCGGGTATAAGCGCGCACCTTGCGGCAGCTATGGTGAGGTCCTGGAGCTCACCGCAGTTCCCGTTGTGGGAGGCCGCTATCCTGACGGGCTGGTTCGGTCTCTCCCCGTCCTGGGATTCCTGCTGGTTCAGGGGGAGCGTCCTTTCCACCCACTGGGAGACCTTCTCGATGGCGTGGTCCCTGTACCCAGCAGGATACCTGAACTGTTCTCCCGCATCATCGAAACCGGCAGGATAGCTGTAAGGCTGGAGGTCCCACAGGCGGTCCACTCCCTCGAGTTCCTCCTTGAGGAGAGGAGGGGTGAAGTTCCTCGGGTAGTAGACATACCTCCCGGTATGATCGTCGGGGTATTCGGGACCGGGGGGATATTCATCATCCGCATGCTCCCAGAGGTATTCCCTCCAGAAGCGTCCTCCACCCTCCGGGTCCGCAGCGGAACCGCTGTCGGGATCGATGTAGGAAACGGTCTCCTCCGTGACCCTGGGGTGTACTATGCCCCAGTAATAGGCATCCCTTGTGATCTCCATCCATTCATAACGGTCCCCCGCTTTCACCCTGTATGTCGTCGTCGTGTAAGCGTCCTCTCCGGGATATTCCACGAGCCTGACATAATCCAGTTCGGGAGCCCTCCCGTAGATGTACCTCGCATTCTCGATGAGGAGACCCGCGAGCCTGTTGTTGGCTAGCTGGGATGGGGGGGTGAATGCACAGCAGAATCCGATCTCGTCGCGGTATCTGTCATCTTCGGGGTGGATGATGGAATCCAGATAACCATCTATCGAGGAGATGTCCAGATATCTCAGGACCTCGTCGAAGGATGATTCGTAGTTCTCTATCTCGAAAGCAGGGACGGTCGGGTCCGGAGCCCAGTAAGGGGACTGGTCCGATCCGTATTGAAGGTATACATCTGCTCCTCCGTTCCCGTTCGAAAGGACGAGGTCCGCATATCGGTCCCCATTGAGATTGGCAGGAACGGGAGTGGTGGGTCCGGTGGCCGCAACGTTCCTGAAGTATCCCGGATTTAATGTCAGAATGAAATTCCCGTTCAAGTCCTGGTCGAGGTTGTAGGAATAGAGGATGCCCTCCCCGGATCCCATCGAGAGCAGTCTACGCCCCTGGCCACCGTTCCGTCCGTCCCGGGGCTGGTTCCAGAACCTCGGCGCGGAAGAGGAGGCGGGTCCTATGGGAACCCTGACGTTGAATGGGCCAAAGATCGTATTGATGTGATATCCACCCGAGAATTCGTCCCCGAACTCAAAAAAAAGATCGTAATAATACAGAGAACCGTCCTGTGCGCCGTAGAACAGGGTCATGTGGTTGCCATTCATGCTGAAGACCGATGGGGACCGATGGGTGGGGGGATCGATCTCAAAGATGTTCACTATACCGTAAATTATGGTCGTTTCCATTGAGCCGTTACCTATCCCCGGATTGTTCATGAAGAAAATGTATTCTCTGTTGTCGCCCCAGATGAGATCGCCGTATCCGTCGCCCGTAAAATCGAAGATCGTCGGGCTCACGAACCCCCCTGAACCGGGTAAAGAAACGTTCATCACCTCCTCCCAGTCGTCCCAGCCACCCCGGATGTAGACCGGATATCCGGCACTTCCGATGTTCCTGTAGAAGAAGATCGCTCCTCCCTGTCCCACCACCATGTCGTCATCCCCGTCCGCATCCAGGTCACCGAAGGCCGGGATGTACTGTGCAGAAGGGAAAAGTGTTCTCGAACCGGTCTCCACCATGTTGTTGATGAAGTCGTCCTTGAGCCAGTCCGGAAGAAGGTCCACAGCCTGCCCAAATTTCGACTCAGGGTCTATAAAAGGTCCAATATAACCTTCCGTTCTCAATTCCCCCCATGGATATATAACGACCCTGGTCTCTCCGCCGGGCGGGACCTCCAGGACCCGGTCATAGACCAGGGTGGGAACGAGGTCGATCCCGGCCTCCCTTGCCGGTATCGGACTTCCAACCGATAGAGAGAGAGGAAACACCGCAAGGACCAGCAGCAGGATGTGTAAAACAACAATGGACCTCATGTTTGGAACGACCCCACTTTACACTTGAAAGGGTTTCTATGGTTATATTTTTTGACATACGAGCGTCGAAAACAGGACGGGCCGGTGGCAGGAGAGGTCAGAAAAGTCTAAATACACCATCTTTCAGGTTATGGGTTTTCCCCTTACCTTAATATGCATTCAACCCATTTTTTCCATTGGTGGGGTTATGGGAGCGGATTGAATGCGTGACGGACCTACAGGTCTTATCGCCTCACCTTGATGTGGCCCCTATGGGGTGGCCGAAACCAAAGGGGGGTCATGGACCCCCCATCCCTTCTTTCCGTTTCAATGAAAGCATGATGTTCATGGTTGGAATTCAATAGGGTTTTATCCAAGAGGTGTATTATGTACATCATATGGGCAGTGAAGAGGACCCGAGACCTTGCGGGGACCAGCATTTCGAGATCGTATTCGACGAGGGGCCCCCGCCCGGAAGGCAGTCCTGGGATGTATATTTCATGAACATAGCCAGGCAGGTCGCCAGCCGGGGGACCTGCCACAGAAAGCATGTGGGATGCGTGATCGTCAGGGACAGGATAATTCTGGCAACAGGGTACAACGGGTCCATAAGGGGGATGCCTCACTGTGACGAGGTGGGCCACATGATGGAGAACGGCCACTGCACCAGAACCGCGCACGCGGAGCAGAACGCCATAGCCCAGGCCGCGCGCTACGGCATTTCCGTTGACGGAGCGGAGGCATACATAACCGCTTCACCATGCTGGGTATGTTTCAAGATAATGGCGAACGCCGGATTGAAAAGGATAGTGTTCGGGGAGTTTTACCGCGACGACAGGATATTCGATGCCTCCGAGCATATCGGGATCGAGCTTGCAATGCTGGATACAACGGATGAACTGAAGATGTTCGTCAAGGGAAAATAAGCGGCGGGACCGGTTGGGTAACCGGCCCCGTCCATAGCCCGACATCGAGCCGTGTTCACTTCTTTCTTCCGAGGATGACCGCAATGGCGATCAGAGGTATCAGGACCGAAAGCAGGACCAGCATTACCGGGAGGAACGGGCTGTCGTCCGTTCCATCCTCGACCTCGAAGGTGATATCGTGTGTCGAGAAACCGGGGACCCGGACCATTGCCTGATAGCAGCCCATCTCATCCTTCTCGAGGTAGTATCTGCATTGTTCTCCGTTATCGCTCAGGACCTCATCCGGTGTTGTGGCCTTCAAGGCTTTCTGTCCGTCGAACTCGACCCTGACCTTTCCGACATCGACATCATCAAGGAGGTCACCCTGGACCTTGAACATCAGGACCTTGCCGGCCTTTTCCTCGCTCTGGACCTGGAATTTCATCATCTTGTTCTCCGATCCCTCGAACTGCATCTGGACCTTTCCCTGGTATGGGAAATGCTGTGATTCGGGGGCTCCTTCTTTTGTCATGACCTGGATCTCACCATCGACATTCCCTTCGGATACCGCTCTGGCCATCTTCTCCTGGAAGGAAGACATGGTCTGGTAAGGGTTCCTGTGGAAGTGGACGACGACATCCTTTGTCATCTCGATGTCCAGTGTACTGTCCTGTATCAGGATGTCTTCCGTACCCATGAATATCCAGGCTTCAGAAGCAAGGCCCAGGACAGGCAGCGTTCCTTCCGAGACCTCACCGAAGGTCACACCATCTGCCAGGGTGAATTGGATATTGACGCTTTCTTCCCCCGAATAGGTGAAGTGGACCATAGATGTGGGGTTGTTGTGGGACATGAAATGCAGCCCATCGATCTCCGCATGGAACACCGCGCCTTCCATCCGGATGTTCTCTTCCGCGAAGAGGTCCACATCGGAGGAGATGGAGGAGAATATGATCTCCTCCTCCGGTACGAACTGGTAGTCAATTATGACACCTTCTTCCATACCGAAGCTCACGTATCGTCCCGTCAGGCCGTCATCGCCGAGTTCGAACCGGCCGAACATCTCGGTGTATCCCTGAGGTCCCTCCCCAGCTCCTTCCGGCAGGCTGCCTGACCCGTTATCGTTCACCATTCCATTCTCCTCTCCTGCAGGTTCAGAGAACGCCGATGCGAACACGGCTGGTCCGATCAGCATTACTGCACCGAGGGCGAGGACCGTACATATCTTCAGGATATCTCCCATATTATCACCGAAAATATCACCGATGAGAGTATATTAACTTCTAATGGAACATTTGTCTAGTCGTGGAACAGTTCTCTAGATTGGCATGGAATTGCAGGGCGGTCACAATTTGAGATCCGGTTTCTCCAGGCGCAGTCTCGTCAGTTCGATCCTCGCCCGTTCAATTAGAGGTTTGGGGTTGCGATAGTATTCGTTGACGATGTTCGCCACTTCCTGATAGTTCGTCATTTCCTTGTATGCCAGCCATCTGAGGACATCCGCACGGTCGTGTATCTCATCGGTGATCTCGTCCGTGGTCAATCCTTCACGGTCCATTATCTTCTCGTAGAGATTGGAGTGCCCGGAGAACCTGAATTCGTCCTTTGCCGGGTTCCAGGTGTACACCTTGTTGGATATGATCTCCTGGGATATCGGGTCCTGGCCAATTATCTCCACGAGGTCCTTGACCCTTCTGGTCCTCTTGTTCTTGACCCTTACCTGCGCCTGCAGGAGGACGAGGTTCAGACCCAGTATAAGTATGCGGGGGATGTTGATCGGCGGATTCTCCAGCCTGTGGACGATAGCGGAGACAGAATCCGCATGGATCGTCGCATAGGTGACCTGGCCGGTCGCCATTGCCTGGAAAACGGCCATCGTCTCCTTGCCCCTTACCTCGCCAACTATCATGTACTCCGGCCTCTGCCTCAATGCTGCGACGAGGAGGGTGTACATATCTATCGACTGACCAGTGGCTTCCCCTTTCTTCTCCCTTGTCAGGCCGGCTATCCAGTTCAGATGGGGGAGCTGCATCTCCCTGGTATCCTCTATTGTGATTATCTTCGAAGAGGGTGGAATGAAGTGGCTGATGGCATTCAGGGTGGTGGTCTTGCCCGAGGCGGTCCCTCCGGAGATCATCATGGTATCACCGTACTGGACCGCAAGCCAGAGGTGGGCGGCCATTTCCGGCGAGAGCGTCTTGAAGAGTATCATGTTGACCATGGTGAGGGGGTCTTCCTTGAATTTACGGATGGTGAAAGAAGAGCCCTTGGTCGTGATCTCCCTTCCGTAAGTTGCGTTCAATCTCGAGCCGTCGGGGAGCGTGGCGTCGAGGATGGGGTCCATGATCGAGATGTGTTTTCCCGACCGCTGGGCCAGACCGACCACGAAATCGTTAAGCTCCTCCTCGTCGCTGAAGATCACGCTGGTGCGGGTATTTTTGTATTTCCTGTGGAAGACGTAGATATGGATGCCCATGCCATCGCAGGAAACGTCCTCCAGATCGGGATCCTCCATCATGACCTGGATCTTGGAATATCCCAGGAAATGATTGGAGAGATAGTAGAAGATCCTCTCGAACGACGGGATCTCCAATTTCCTGCCTGCCAGGGCAAGGAATTTCCTCATCTGAGCGCGAAGTTTGAGCTCGTTATCAACATCATCCGCCTCGGTCCTGTCCACCTCGATGTTCCTCTCGAGTGTCGACCTCAGGTGGTCGTAGAGGGATCTTTCCTCGATGTCCAGGGGGGGCTCCAGCACCTCGTATACCAGCTCCTTGCTCCTCTTGTTCCTTGTCATCCTCGTGTAAGAATAAGGTTCCCTGATGCTCTTGATCGGTTCAACTATCTCCCATTCGTCCTCATTGACAGGCAGCACATCGTACAGCTTTTTGCCTTTCAAATGCTTCCTATCCTGCATTGAGCGCCTGTATCTCATCCTCTCCGCGGTCTTCATCTCCGCCAGTGTTTCGGCATCTACCTCCTCCCCCCCCTTTGCCCTCTTCGTGAATCCCGGTCCTTTCCTGAAGATCCACCCCACATCAAGGACCGACCTCTTACCGCCGGTCTTGATATCCTTAATAACGACATCGTCCTTTTCCATGGTGATCATGGTCTCTCCCTCGTCACCGCTCTCATCGACCCCGTTCTTCCCGGCCGAGTCCTTTTTCATGGCAGATCTTTCCAAACCGCTCACCTCCAAGCCAGCACTATACCGATGCCGGATCGGAACTGATATTTCGAACAACCTGTAGATCGTATATAACTATTTTCTAATGGTTACAGCTGATTGAAATGATAAGGTTTGGCATTCCCGGGGCATACCCCGAAGCTGTGGTTCTCCACGCGCCCCGACCAAAGAGCCGCTAAATCATTTCCATTTAAGGTCCTTCGTGGAGCCCGTGGCCTTCCATAACCGGGTCAGACCTCTCCTGAACATTTCCGGATCGTCCCTTGTCAGCTCCAGTACTATCTCATCGAGGCCCTGGGCGTATCCAACCTCGTGGGTAGTATAGCTCCAGCCGGCGCTCCTTGTCAGGTTCAATCCCTTGACGAAGGCATACTTTGCAGCCTTTACCTTTATGTCATCATCACCATATCTCTCCACGACCTTGGAAGCCCCCTCGCCGCCCCTGACAAGGTATGCGATGGCGCACTCGTAGGCGAACTCGATCATCCTGGGGGGGTCCTTCGGAGAGGGGAGTTTCTTCCTCATCTTGGATTCCTCTATCCTGTAGGTTGCCTCCTGTATGATGGTCATGGGTTGATATCTCGGGGTCGGGAATGACTGGAAGACCTTCTTCGAGATCTTCTCGTTCCCGATCAGATCGTTCAGGACCTTTTCGCCGACCCCCTTCCAGAAAGGTTCCATGATCTTGTTCGCAGTGGGGTCCGAGGAGATGATAGGTCCACTTGCGTGGGAGAAGAAGCTGCTCAGGGCCTCCTTCTCATCCTTTGTCAGGCTGAGTGACGACATGACCGCTTCGTGGTCCGATCCGTAGCATTTGTTGGAAATTATGTAAACGGTCCTGCCGACATCCTCGAGCCGTTTCCTGTAGTCCTCCAGCTCCTTCTCTATGAGGCGGTGGTCCATCACCTTGCCTTCCAGGTAAAGCTCGACAGAGGTCGGTTCCTTCACCTTTCCGAGCCTCAACAGGAAGGATTCCTTCTTCTCCTCCTTCTCCGGCGGATCGCACGGACAGTCCTTTCCATGGTCGCAGACGGGTCTGACATTGACCTTGACCGTGAAGTGCTTCGATATCTTGTCAGTGGCCATGTAGGATGCGCAGGTGGCGAAGGTATTGTCCTGGTTCTGCTGGGTGTAGGTGAGGTTCTTTGCCATCACGATCCCTGCGGGGTCCCAGGAGACCACCAGATAGGGTTCTTTCCAGGGCTCCCCTTTCTGGACGGTGCTTGCCCCGAGTCCGGGAGGATGTATGACATCGCCGCTCCTCTTCATCCCCTTTCCCAGCCGCTTCGGCAGGGCATCGATCACCTCGGGGGGGGGTTTCGGGTTCGCCCCGGTGCACAGGACCTCGTTCTCGGTCACGAACATGAAGAGCTTCTTCTTCTTCACCTCCTCGAGATAGGCCATCATCTTTATCCTGGGATTGTCGTAGTTCTGTATGCCCACGAGCTTCTCCTTCGAGGTCTCCCCCCTGTGGGCATATCCCACATCACCGAAAGGGGATTTGAAGACCGCCAGATAGGTGATCTTCTCCTCGTGGAGAAGCAGGAGTGTGGCCGCGTAAGCCCTCACCAGTTTGTCCCCTTTCTTCGATGCCTTCTCGAGGGCCTTCTTATTGTCCTTGAGCCTGCTGACTTCCCGGAGCTTCTTCTCTATCCTGCTGAAGTAGGGAACGCTCACGGTGCATCTCGGAAGAGCGAGAGAAGGCTCCTGCGAGAGGCGTTTCGCCTTCCTCTTCAACTCCTTCTCGAGCCCTTTGGAAGCCGTTCTGGCACCCGTTCGGACCTTGTAGTTCTTCCTTCCACCCACGGGGCTCATGGTCACCCGATATGATAAAACCATTATCTTATACTTGTCCTTCGTGGATCTGTCCATTGTTGGTGCCCTGATGCAGGATAGCGGAATGGGCCGGTTCAAAGGTACATCGACCGGGATGCATGTTCGGACCTGGACCATAACCCGGTTATACCCGGTCCGATAAACGGTATATACCGGTTATGGTTTTTCAGAACCCGGTTATATGCGTCTCCCCCATCTCATAATAGTCGAGGAGGTCCTTCCCGAGGTGCGCCGGAAGATGGCCCTATATCTCCATAAGGACGGCATGTCCCAGGAGAGGATCGCAGGTCTGCTCGGAACATCCCAGGCCATGGTCAGCAGGTACCTCCGCCGCCGGAGCGAGCTTCATGCCGATCTCGAGCCCATAGTGGGCCAGGTGTCAATGGAACTATCCGCCGCGGCGTCCATGGGAGAGGATCCGGACCAGCTGACCGAAAGGTTCTGCAGAACACTTGACCGCTGCATATCGATGGGTATGCTGGATAGCAGGTACAGGAGCAGGTTCGGGAGGGATCCCCCTGCCTATTTCAAGGTATACAGGAGTGAGAGCGGGAGGGCCGCGGTGCTCGATGAACTTGAAAGGGCGGTCGAATACCTCATGTCCCACCCCATTCCGGACCTTATCCCGGCACTGAAGGTCAACATTGCAGGCGGGCCGGCAGGGGCCAGGGACCTCAACGATATTGCTTCCTATCCGGGCAGGCTTCCGGACCGGAACGGCCGGCTGACACAGCCCTCGCCTCCGGAATACGGAGCCTCCAGGCACCTGGCCTCGGTGCTTTTGTCAGCCATGAGGTACGACCCCTCGATAACATCGGCCATCAGCCTGGCGTTCAACGTTCCGGTCAGGTCGGCCATGGCCTGCGGTGAGAACGATCTCGTTCAGCTTGACAGGAGCTCGGGTTCCATCCATGAGCTGCTTCAAAGAGAGGGCCCCGGGAAGAACAGGATGGTTGCCGACCCCGGTGATTTCGGCATAGAGCCCTGTCTTTACATCTTCGGGGCATCGCCGCTGGAGACCGCAGCGAGGGCTGTGGAGCTGCAGAACAGGATAGGTGATAACAATGAGTAGAGGAAGGACTGGTTCCATATCGGGAAGGACGATCGCGATACTGGTGGTCATAGGAATACTGATAACAGCATGGGTGTTGGGAACGGTCTACATATTGTACCTCCTCGGCAGGGAGGAAGAGCCGGACCTGGTGATCTATACTTACGAGAGCTTCCAGTCCTACGGCCTGGGTCCCGCCGTCATTCCGAAGTTCGAAGAACTGCACGATGTCAAGGTCAAGGTGGTGACCCCCGGAGATGTGGGGACGGTGCTCGGGATGGTGAACGTCGAGAAGGAAAGACCCAAGGCTGACATCATCTTAGGGGTGGACAATTCCATGCTCTTCAAGGCCGTTCGGCAGGACCTTCTCGAACCCTACGTACCTGTGAACATCGAAAGACTGGACCCGACGATGGATTTCGATCCCGGGCATTATGTCGTACCCTTCGATTATGGATATATCGCCATGATCTGTAACGGTGAGATGATGCGCCAGCGCGGTCTCGATATACCCGGAGATCTCCTTGATCTTGCAGATGAAGAATACGACGGACAGATACTTCTCCTTGATCCGGCGACGTCATCGACCGGCTGCTCGTTCATGATCTGGGCCGCCTCGGTGGCCGGAGAGAACCACTCATCCTTCTTCAGGGACCTTGCCGATAATGCCAATGGCCGGGTACTCGGTTCGTGGGATGCCATGTACGATGCGTGGGGAGATGGCGAGGCCCCGATAGCGATATCGTACGGGCTCGACACCGCCTACGAGGTTATGAGCACCGGTACCAACAACACGATAACGGTGGTGCCCGATCACCAGGGATACAGGCAGATAGAGGGCGCCGGCATGGTGAAAGGTGCCCCCCATCCCGAGCTGGCCAGAAAATTCCTGGACTTCATCCTCACGGACGAGTTCCAGTCGGAGGTCTACAACAACTATATGCTTCCGGTGGTCCTGGGGGTCCCGATAGACCCTGACTTCGAGGAATACGGCGAGAGTGCACTGGTGCATGTCGAGCCCACCACTACGGAAGTAATGGATAACTACGAAGATTGGTACCAGGCGTGGAGAGAGGCATTCTTCTGAGACAGGGAGCGGGGTGTCCAGGCGGGGGAAAAAATGTCGGCAAAGGCGCTTAGGACGGCAGGACTTTACCTGCTGCCCATGGTGTTCCTGTCCCTCTTCTGCCTCTATCCGCTGCTTCTGATGGCAGGTTACGGGGTCACTGACGACAGCGGCCGGCTGACACTGAAATACCTCTCCGAGGTCCTTCACGACCGCATCTTCAGGGATGTCATCACGTTCACCATTGTCCAGGCTTTCGTATCCGCACTGGTCACGGTGCTTCTTGCCTTCCCGGGAGCCTACCTTCTTGCGAGGTATCGTTTCCCGGGTAGATCGGTCATAATGGCGGCCAGTACGGTCCCATTCGTTCTTCCGTCCCTGGTCCTGGCCGTTGGTTTCCTGGGAATTTTCGGGGCACAGGGCCTTCTCAACGGTCTGATCGCCGATGCCAATTCATACCTCGGGACCGGGATCCCGGAGATCGGAATGCTTTATACCAAAAGGATCATCGTGCTGGCGCATGTCTTCTTCAATTTCCCCATTGCGTTGAGGATACTGAACTCGAGGTTCGAGAACCTGGATGTCTCCCTTGAGAATGCCGCAAGGTCCATGGGAAGCGGGAGGATCAGGACCTTCCTGCAGGTCACACTTCCCCAGATGAGGTATTCCCTGATATCCTCGTTCTCTCTGGTCTTCACCTTCTGCATGCTCTCGCTGGGGGTCATCCTTGTGATAGGCGGTCTCAACCACACACTGGAGGTCGAGCTCTTCTCCCTGTTCAACGATCTGAAGGTCCATCAGGGGAGCGCCCTTTTCATTATAGAATCCCTCCTCGTGATGCTTGCCACCGGGGTCTACCTCTGGAGCTCCTCACGGGAGGGGGGACGGTCCGAGATATCCCTGGGCGAGGGTGTTGGTCGGAAAGGAAGCAGGAGGTCGGGGGCCCTCCAGATGATCCTCATATCCTTGTACATCGCAATGGTGGTTCTGGTGATATTCGGGCCTCTGATCGTGATAGTCCAAGAGAGCCTTGCGTCAGGTGACGGCGGTATTACCCTTGCATGGTACGGTGAGGTGATATCGCGGCAGGTGGACCCGGTCCTCTCCATATCGCCGCTGCGTGCGATCATCAACTCCCTCCTCTTCGGTTCTCTCACGATGTTGGTATCCGTCCCGCTGGCATGGATGACGGCGCATCTCATGTTGCGGAGCAGGTTCTTTGGAAAGGGTTTGCTGGACCTGATGCTGCTTTTCCCATTGGGGGCATCCTCGATAGCGCTCGGTTACGGATTGGTGAAGGCTTATTCCAGCGGCCCCGTGGAACTTGCCGGGAACTGGTACCTTGTGGTCCTGGTCCATTCGGTGATAGCATATCCTCTGGGAGCGCGGGCGATCCACTCGGCGCTGAAGGCAGTTCCGGAGAACCTAGTCAAGGCCGCGAGATCGATGGGAGCCAGCCCCATCGAGGCATATTTCAGGACAGTTCTACCTCTCATCCTCCCGGGGATACTGATAGCTGCTGTCTTCTCCTTTGCCATATCGCTTGGGGAGCTCGGGGCCACCCTCATGGTATCGAGGGAAGCCTACGTTACGATGCCAGTTTTCCTCTACCGGATGATCGAGGGAGGGGGACGCGAGATCGGGCCGATGAACGCCTTTGCCGTGATATTGATGCTGATAACTTTCCTCTCGTTCCTGGGGATCGAACTGGGAAAGAAGGCCTTCATGAGATGGGGGATGGAGCGATGAGCGTCGTCATAAGGGACATAGATCTCTCGTATCCCGGTTCCGGGTCCAGGGTACTTGAGGGTTTCGGGATGGACATAGAGGACGGCGAGATATATTCCCTGGTCGGAGGGTCGGGGTCCGGGAAGACGACGGTCCTCAACGTGATAGCGGGTTTCCTCGAGCCTGCCCGTGGCAGGATAATGATAGACGGCAGGGACGTGACCCGCGAGAAACCACACAGGAGGAACATCGGAATGGTGTTCCAGGACTACGCGCTTTTCCCCCACATGTCGGTGAGGTCGAACATCGCCTTCGGTCTAAGGACAAGGAACATGCCCCGCAGGGAGATCGACCGCCGCGTCAAAGATGTTCTGGAATTGACCGGTCTTTCAGGCTACGAGAGCAAGCTGCCTTCTGCCCTTTCCGGGGGGGAAAAGCAGCGAGTGGCACTCTCCCGTGCCCTGGTCTACGAGCCCGACCTTCTACTCCTGGACGAGCCGCTTTCGGCGCTCGATGCCTCTCTTCGGGAAGGCCTGAGAAGGGAACTTCGGAGGATACTCAAGTCCGCGGGAACCAGCGCCCTTTACGTGACACATGACCAGCAGGAAGCGGTCTCGATATCCGACAGGATCGGTCTTCTGATGTGCGGAAGGATACATGAGGAAGGGGATCCGGAGAGGATGTACTGGAGGCCCATGAAGGTGGAGACCGCCAGGTTCATGGGTGTTGCCAACATATTGAAGGTCGAGCGATCCGAAGGCGGTTTCATCAAGACACCTGCCGGAAGGTTCCCCTGGGCCGGGAACACTCCGGAAATGATCGGTTTCAGGCCCGAATCCCTGAGGCTCGAAGGGCCAGGTATGAGGATGTCATGCCGGGTGAGGAGCGTGGAGTACAGAGGTCGCGACCTGCTACTGGACCTTATTTCCTCGAGAGCGGGCATCAAGGGAGTGGTCAGCGGAAGGAAGCCAGTTAGAAAAGGAGACAGGATCGAGCTGTTCCTGGACCCGGATGATATTATCGTCCTCTCATGAGGCGGCAGACGGGATGTCAACCGGTTTCGGGGGAACTTCACCTCTCCTTGATCCCGAAATATCTCTGAGTTGCCTTTTTCTGTGCCGAGCGCAGCGTGTATGAAACGTAGGCTGTGGACACCCCAAGCTTTTTTGCTATCTCTCTGATCCCGACCAGTTTCGGGAAGTTGTAATAGCCGCTTTCAAGTGCTTCCTTCAGTACTCTTTCCTCGCTGTCCTTGAGGGTATCCCAGTCCTTGAACTCGTGGACCTCGACGACCCTGTGGTCCATTCCGAGGTTCCGGAGGTTGGAGGTGAGGGTGTCGATGTGTTCGGCCTTGGTGATAAGAACCCGCCACTGGGCCCAGGCCTTGTCCAGGGACCTTCTTGCAAGGAGAAAGGTCTCGGCATCCACCAGGGCCCTGCATCCGGAGCAGGTCCTGACCCCAACTATCATCTTGACCCTCTTTCGGTTGCTGATCTCCTGGTGTTTGACGAAGTCCACTTCGGGGAGGCTGGAGATGAAGTTCGTGAGCTCCTCGATGTCAACCTTCCCGAGTTCGACCTCAACAAGGTCCTGCACCCCTTTTTCCCTGAAGGGTATGCTGTCAAGGATCTTCAGTGAGATCGGAAAACGGTTCAGGGTCGCCCCTATCCAGCATTTTTCGAGGCTGACATCCAGAATGGCTTCGTACATCATAATATTTCCTCGCCTTTCATGTCAACGTGGAAACCCCATATAATGTATTTGGTACTATCTTAACATGTTAAACAAGGGTAAGTGAACTTTCCACAATTGACGGGAGAAGACCATTGCGGGAAGGGAGCCCTAATATGAGCATAGAAATCAATGGTGCTCCCAACGGGACCTTGGAAGCGTCCTTTGATCAACGCAAGACCCAGCTTCAAAGGTCCAGCTAAATAAGAAGGAATTGTTCTTGGAGCTTATTTAGCGTTTCTATTTGATGTATAGCAATGATTTTCGGGATCATCTGTAATTGACGCCAGAAAATCATTGCGGGAAGGGAGCACGAAATACAACAATAAAAGAACAGAGTGCTCCCAACGGGATT
>JAFGJI010000153.1 GCA_016929175.1 Thermoplasmatota archaeon
GGCGAGACGGTCGAGGTCATCGATGCACCGGGCACATACTCGCTGGAACCTTCGAACAAGGCGGAGGAAGTGGCGCTGAGGATGTTGGACCAGGCGGATATCGTGATCAATGTCGTTGATGCCACCAACCTCGAAAGGAACCTTCATCTGACACTTGAGCTGCTCGAGAGGAATAAACCCGTCATCATCTCGTTGAACATGTGGGATGACACGAAGCATACCGGCATCCACATAGACCTGAAGAAATTGAGACAACTGCTGACGGTCGATATAGTACCCACCGTTGCCCTCACGGGGGAAGGGATCTCAAAGCTCGTGGCAGGTCTGTCCAGGGCACGAACGGCGGACCATATCTCCCCGACAAGCGACGAGGGCAGATGGATAGAGATCGGTCAGATAGTGAAGAAGGTACAGACCGTAAAGCACAGACATCACACGTTCAGGGACCGCCTGGCCGATGCCACCATCAGACCATTGACCGGATTGCCCATAGCTGTCATACTTATACTACTCTCGTTCGGTATCGTGAGGTTGATCGGCGAGGGCCTCATCCGTTATGTTCTCGAGCCTCTCTTCGAACTGTATCGCCCGCTGGCCATGAACATGAGCGATCGCCTTGGAGAGGGGTTCTTCCATGATGTCCTGATAGGTGAACTGATCGATGGTGAGATAGATTACGTCCAATCCATGGGAATACTGACCACCGGTCTATTTGTTCCCCTGGCAATGGTCCTTCCCTACATAGTTGCGTTCTACTTCATTCTGGCTATACTCGAGGATTCCGGATACCTGCCAAGATTGGCGACGCTCTCGGACAATGTGTTCCACAAACTGGGAATGCACGGCCACGGGATCGTGCCCGTTTTCCTTGGACTGGGGTGCAACGTCCCGGGAGCCCTTGCCACAAGGACGCTGGAGACCAGGAAGCAACGGTTCATTTCCGCAACCCTTCTTTCCATTTCCGTTCCGTGCATGGCACAGATCTCCATGATATTCGGAATCCTGGGGCCGCACGGGATCGGATACATCCTGCTGGTATTCGTGACCCTGATAACGATATACATCACTGCCGGGCTGATCATGAACAGGTTCGTGAAGGGAGAGAGCCCGGAGATCTTCATGGAGATACCGCCCTACAGGAAACCGAGCATCGCCACCGTATTGAAAAAGACATGGATGCGGGTAAGATGGTTCCTGACCGAGGCCATCCCCTTCCTCTTTCTGGGAGTCCTTCTGGTCAATATACTGTACACCATAGGTTTTCTCGGTTGGCTGGGAGATGTGTTCGCTCCTGTGACCGCGGGCTGGCTCGGCCTGCCCAAGGAAGCCACGACGGCAATGTTGATGGGTTTTCTCAGAAAGGACCTGGCAGTTGGAATGCTGATCCCCCTGGACATGACGCCGATGCAGCTGGTGATAGCCGCCACCATGCTGACCGTATATTTCCCCTGTGTAGCTACATTTGCCGTCCTGTTCCGGGAGCTCGGGATCAGGGACATGATGAAAGCGACTGCAATAATGATAGGGACCGCGCTGCTGGTAGGTGGCATCATGCGGTTCATCCTGATAGGTATATGAGGTGGTAGAGATGAAAAGGAAGACTACCGAGGAATATCTGGAGATCATCTATGTCCTTCAGAAAAGGGAGGGGTATGCCAAGACCGGCAAGATATCCCAGGAATATGACATCACACCCCCGTCCGTTACGGAGATGCTCCAGAAACTCCAGAAGGAGGGTTACGTTGAATACACCAAATACAGGGGCGCCAGACTGACCGAGCCCGGGTTGAGGATCGCAAGGAAATTGATGGAGACGCACAGGATAATAGCCGATTTCCTTGAGATAATAGGTGTCGAAAGGGAGATGGCCGAGATAGATGCATGCCAGCTGGAGCATCACGTCAGCATCAAGACCATGAAGAGGTTGAAGGACTTCGTGGATTTCATCAACGGTGCCCCGGACAGGCCCCGCTGGATCGATCATTATCATGATTACATACGGACAGGGAAGAGGCAGGAATGCTCATTGTTCGGGGCTCAGGATGGCAGAAGACCCCTTTAATGGAAGATGCCCGGGGACGATGAGAGCTATACCGATCCCTTTGTGAGCCTCCATACGTTCAATCCGTAAAAATCGTCGAAATGTTCGACGGACCTGTTCTCAAGAACGCCCATGAAATCCAGCTCCCGGTCTTCCCGGTCATGGTATGTAACGACCCACACCACATCATGAGCCTCGAACAACAGGGTATCGTTCTCGACATCACCCGACAGGACACCCACCGGGAGGTTCCTTACGTAGTAATTGAGGGTATAACTCTGATAATCTGGCCGTGGGATGACGATATCCCTCTCTCCCGGTTTCCCATCGAAGAAGAGCGCAACGCCTTTCCGATCGTCCTTAAACCCTTGCCACCTTGTAACACTGAACAGTATCCACTCCATAACAGCTGGATCACGGTATCCGGTCATCTTCGGATGGTAGGATCTCCTCCTGGTTAATATTCGGAGGTTCCGCTTCCGAAACCTCTTCGCCGATGGTCTCTTTCCCATTTCTCCAGAACTTCACGTATACCACTGCGATCGCAACACCTAGAACTATAATAATAACGACCAGGATGACCACGATCCAGGTCCAGACACCAGATCCGCCATCATTGCTATATATGTCCTTCCCGGAGAGGGGGTCCAGGGGGTCGAAACCGTTCCTGACCTCGTATCCGTCCGCAAAACCGTCACCATCCGTATCAGCATTGTCCATTTCCGTTCCGTGTTCGAACTCTTCCCTGTTCGACAGTCCGTCCCCGTCCATATCCAGAGAAGCATCGGAACCATCATTGGGGTCCAATCCGTTCTCGATCTCCACCAGGTCCGGAATTCCATCTTCGTCCTCGTCATGGTCCTGGGGAAGCACGGTCAGAGTGAAGGATGTCTGGTTCGAATTTCCACCCCTGTCCTTGATCTCCACCTGTATCGAAAAGACCCCGGCCTCTTCCATGGTGCCCGAGAGACTGGCTCCACTGTCATCAACGGGTGAACCTGTCCATATATAGGACACTATTCCGATATTGTCATCCGCATCCAGGGTGATCTCGATCTCATCCCCAACGTATGCCGTGATATCCTCAATGACCTCCAGACGAGGGGGGATCGTGTCGATGACCAAAATCTCGTACGTGGATGTAGAGTTCTGATTGCCGGTGGCATCCAGAACCTTGATGAAGTAGAACAACGCCCCCAGGGGGTCCACCGGGACCTCCAGCAGGCCAGAATAGCCATCCCCGTCAACTTCCAGGACCATGTCCTGATGATCTCCATCCCCGAACCAGTACTCGATGAACACGGTGGAAATGCCAATGTTGTCGGAGGCCTCCACAGATATCGGAAGAGATGATCCGGTCTCGCAGTGATCCTCCGGAATGTGTTCGAGTATCTCGGGGGCATCGTTGTCCAACACCTCGACGACCCTCTGCTGGGTCTCTTGAGAGTTCTCCGATGTATCCACTGCATGGAATGTATAGCAGATGTCGGTCCAGTTCATGGGAACGATGATCGTCGAGGTAAAGGGACCGCTTCCCGATAAAGACATCGTGAGAGGTCCTTCGGTGCCGCCCCAGTAACGGACGTACGCTCTATCCAGATCGATATTGTCGCTGATGTCTACCCTGAACGTATATTCCTCACCTGTGGTAGCTTGATCATCCGAGGTGTCGTTCCCGAACCCGGGAGGATCGTTGTCAGAAATTTCGATCTCATCGCTCCCGGTATGGTTCCAGTTACCAGAGGGGTCCACTGCCAGGAACCTGTAATGAAGAGGGTCGATAATATCGGGTATTGTCATGACGGCGAACCATTCGTCATCTTCACCACGGTCCAGTGACAGGTTCTGAATGGGCCCTTCACCGTAACGGAACTCGACGAACGCTGACGACACTTCAATATTGTCCGTGACAATGGTCGAGAGTCTCAGTTCATCCCCCGTGGTGGTACTCATTTTGGGAAGCTCCGTGAATTCCGGACTGTCATTGTCGTGGACCGTGATATCCCTTGTCGCTGTCGTGTTGCTGTTGCCAGCATCGTCGTAAGCGATGTACATATAGTGGAGTTCATCCATTGAATCCCACGGGATCAATATGGTCCTCTTCCAAAGGTCCGGAGGTCCCTCGACCGCATACAGGCCCAGATGGATACCGCTCCCGAACCAGTATTCTATGTTCACGCCCGCGACACCTATGTTGTCCGCAACCTCTATGGAAAACACGTATGGATCGCCCGTAAAAGCTTCGGAAGGTCCAAATTCATTACCATATTCCGGCTTGTCATTGTCCTTTATGGTTATGTCCTTGACAATTGTGGTTTCCCAGGATTCCGGTTCCATCAAAGCACTGTAATTGTAATGGAGAACATCGAGAGTGTTCGATGGGATCACAACAGTATGGTTCCATACGCTATTGCCCGCTGCCGTCATCAAGACCTTGCTGTGAGAGCCGCTCCCGAACCAGTATTCAACATATACGTAAAGGACCGTTTGCGTTTCATTGATCTTGATGGAAAATGTCAGTTCATCCCCAGTGGTCGCTGTTGTGGCTGTATCGTCCTCTTCGAATACTGGATCGCTCAGAGCGACCGCCTGAAAAGTGGTCGGAATGGAGAACGCCATGATCGATAGCAATGCAACCACGAATGCCGTGCAAACCTTTTTCATACGGGGCCCCCATATCACACAACCGCTCTTTAGGGGAATAGTGATTGATAACGATTTCTATCCCCATTTCTCCATTGATGCGGGAGTGATGTCCAGATGGATCTGACGATCTCGACCGAGCGAAGCATAACGGCCAAAAAGGTTCCTGCCCATCGACCGGATGGGAACATATTTTATCATTGCCTTCGATTAGACCCGGGACCGTTCCCCGATGGAATGTCGGATATCCGGGAACGGGCAGTGAACGGAAGTGACGATAGATGGAGAAGGCCGCTCTGTTCATCCACGGATGGGCAATGGACGATCGGATATTCCATAAGAAATGGATACGAGAGCTCGGGGCCCCGCTGTTCGAACTGTTGTCGGAAGAGTTCGGATACGTTCCCGTGCCTTTGAACCTCCCGGGGAACTACCTGCTCATGAACAGGGATTTCGACAACTACGCATCCCATGTACTGAAATGGACCGCTGACCATCCGGAGTTCGACAGGATGGTCATGGTCGGGCACTCCATGGGTGGGATAACCATAAGGAGGGCAC
>JAFGJI010000154.1 GCA_016929175.1 Thermoplasmatota archaeon
CAGGGGAGTAGCTGTTTCTTAGGTGTATCACTCCAATATGCTGAACAATCCTCTCTTCCGAGACCCCTGCAACACTCTTATTATCATCAGGGATATACCCCTATATCGATGGAGGAACCTTATTGAGGTCCCATGACCTTGTCAAGGACCTGATAACGATACTGGACAGGTCCGGTTTTGCAACCTCGGAGTTCAAGGGCCCGGGTGAGGTCAGTATCAATCTGGTGTCCCGCAGGGGGGACCTGCTGCTTCTGATAAAGGTGATCATGGCACGTGAGGAGATCTCACGGAACATATCAAGGAACATGGTGAACCTGACCCGTGTCCTGAAGGGGTCTCCCATGATCGTCGTGCCTTCGACCCCCTCTCTGCCCTATCAGGATGGTGTTCTCTATGTCCGTTACGGTATCCCGCTCCTTACCTTCAACACACTGTTCGACCATCTGATAGAAGAGGTCCCGCCCTTGATATACCACGGTTCCGGCGGCTTCTTCGTGACCCTGGATGGGTCTCTTCTTCGAAATAGAAGGGAGATGATGAAGATCTCCCTTGGCGCCCTGGCAGATGCCGTCGGGATTTCCAGAAAGGCTGTTCAGATGTACGAGGCGGGGATGGGTGCGGATATGGAGGTTGCATTGATGATGGAGAAGTACTTGCAGACCCAACTTATCCTGCCCATGGACCCGTTCTTCTATGATGATGAGCTGCAGTCCATAAGGGATGGGATCGATACTTTTCATGGCATGAAGAAGGAGGTAATGGAACATCTGGACTCCATCGGGATGGAGGTCATTCCGACCCAGCGATGTCCGTTCGATGCCCTGGTGAGGGATAGGGACGAACTCCTCCTTGCCTCGGTCGGTGTGGGCCCAAGGGGCATCAAGAGCAGGGCAAGGGACCTGAACTGCATAAGCAGGATAACCGGTGGTGATTCGCTTGTCGTGGTTTCGGACTCGGTGGAAGCCCGGAGGATCGATGGGACACCCATCATCAAGGTCTCGGAGCTGAAGTCCACCGAGGATCCAACCGCGCTTATAAAGCTGATAAGAGAGAGGGCCTGATCCTTCCCTCTTCCGATCCGTACAGACCTATCGGCAACATATATATAGGCGCCTGTCCGATTTAATAAATGTGGAGCCAGGCATCATTCCTGCAAAACATTGCTGGAAAACGGCAGCATCGTTAGTGATAACCTTATCGTTCCTCTGCGGTATTGTGATCCCTTCGAATGGGCTCGATGAGGTGAACCATGACATAGTGTTCGAGGGCAACGATTCCTTCACATCAACCTATGTAAGGAGCGGCACAGGTTCCAGTGCGGACCCTTACATAGTATCCGATCTGGATATGGGGACATACAACATACAGATCAAGAACACTTCCAAACATCTCGTTCTGCGCAATGTCACCTTCTCCAACTCGGATTCATGGGCGTTGTTCCTTTACAATGCCGACAATATCATGATAGAGAACGTCACGACCATAAACAGGTCCAGGGTTGTTTACGGTTACATCCTGAACGATGTCATGTTCGTGAAGTGCAATTTCTCGAGCATCAGATACTCCTTGAACTCGTTCGAGTTCATATCCTGCAGTTCGGTCACGATCCAGGATTCATCATTCTCCGAGAAAGTTCTGACCGGGGCGGGAAGGATCCATTACAGCCAGGGCACCGGGCACCGGTTCTTCAATAATACCTGCACTGGCGTGGCATACGAGGACCTGAGGTTCCACAGCAATGGTCTGATAGCCAATTCCACCTTTATGGACTCACAGGTCACCGTTCAGGACGGCAATATGGGCTCAATGATAGTGAACAACCACTTTGACAACTCCAATGGGGATGCTCTGAGGATAGTCTCATCATATCGGTTGGTGATATCCAGGAACTATTTTCACGGGACAAACGGCATATACTTCGATTCTCTCGCCTGGCAATCGATCACAACACCCCAGGTGATCGATAACAATACCTTCGAATCCTGCGGTGTGGGGCTGAACACGGAAGGCACCTACCTCACAAGGTTGACCTATACTCACATCCTGTACAATTATTTCGGCAACTGCACGTCGTATGCGATCGTTCTCAACAACGGGATGATGAACCGTATCTGGAGGAACATCTTCTACCATAACGCAGGAACCGATAATTCCACATCGGGTCCGCAGGCGACCCAGAACTACTACTCCTCATATTACGAGAACAAATGGACTGTAGGCAGCATCGGGAATTTCTGGGCCAACCACCGCCAGCCTGACCTGGACAACAACGGGATCGTGGATATCAACTACACAATACCAAGCAACGGGTTGGATACGAGACCTTCCACGAACCCCTATTTCGATACGGCTGGACCGATCGTGACGATAACGGAACCATCGTCCGGTGCATACCCACGCTCCTATGTCAGAGCGACCTGGACGGCAACCGATGCCGGGTCCGGTATATCCGGGACAATGCTTTCCCTTAACGGCGGTCCTTTCATCAATATAGATGAAAGTATGCGGAAAAGCCTCTTCCTTGAAAAAGGCAGCCATGATATCAGGGTAAGGGCTTACGATCTTGCCGGTCTCTACGGGGAGGACAGCGTCTCCGTTCTCATCCCGGAAACCGAAGACGTTCTCAACTTTGAACACCCGATCGATGGGGAGTACAATTCAACCAGCATGTACCGGATAACCTGGAGCGTAATGCCTTATTTCGTTCCCGAGAACCTCTCTCTGAAGGTGGACGGTGTCCTCACCTATCTCCCCCCCGATTCAAGAGCCGCTACACGGCCTCTTGATGAAGGGCCTCACACGCTCAGGCTGACCGTAAGGGATGATGATGGTCTCCAACTCTCGAAAACCTCCGCATTCATCATAGACGTCACCCCTCCGCAGATATTCATCGTGTCCCCTCAACCCGGTTCGGTGATCTCGAACAACTACGTGACCTTCAACATCACCGTGGAGGACAACTACGGACTGGACCGCGTCGAAGTATGTCTGGATGAAGGCCCCTACATAGATCGGACCGGCATATCGCAGTTCTCCGACCTCCTTCCGGACGGCCCCCATATCATGAAAATAAGGGCTTTCGACCTTGCGGGGTCGGTAACGAACGTCAGCCTGTCCATCCACATAGGTGGAGATACCGGGATAGATATTATCGAGCCTCCGGACAGGACCGCCACCAGGAACGGATCTGTCTTATTGAAATGGGATTATTCCGGCCGGTTCCCCTGGAGCCGTTCTTTTGTAAAGATCGGAAAAGGAGCCCTGGCGGACATATGGGGTGCCAGGGAGATCGAGGTCCCACTCCCTGAGGATGGGGAATACCCGGTATCTGTTAGATTACAGGACGATGATGGAAATTACATTGAGAGGTCCATTACCGTGATCAGGGATACGAAACCTCCACTGGTAGATTTCTTGTCACCCGGGGAAGATTCCGTGATCAACACGACGACGCTCAAGGTGGCATGGACCTCACGGGACCAGTTCGGCCAGGTGGTGAGGGATCTGAAGCTGTCCGTTGATGATGGACCCGCACTTGGTGTTGGGAACTCCACATCGATCGACCTTACCCTGGACCCAGGCAGCCACAGGCTAAAGATAGAGGCCATCGATCCAGCGGGTAATTCAGCGGAAAAGGAGTTGTTCTTCTTCATCGACATAGAACCTCCCGTAGTGGAGATCAACTCTCCTGCAGATGGTGAGATACTGAAGGATTCATCGGTCATGATAACCTGGAAAGCCTTCGACGATCATCTGCTGAAAAACCTCACCCTTGTCGTAGATAACCGCATATTCCTGGATGTGCTCGGAAGAACCTCCTACTTTGCAACGCTGGGCATGGAGGGAGACCATGTCATATCCCTCATCGGCTCGGATCTGGCCGGCAATCTGGTGAACAGGACCATTTTAGTCATTGTTGATATGCATTTGCCCGATCTTGGATGGGTGACCGAACCCGTCGGATTCGTGAAGGAGAACTGGTTCAACATCAGCTGGACCGCATTTGACCGGAACGGTATCGCCAATCTTTCTCTGGAATTCGATGGAACAGCAGTCTACCTTGATCCTGAAGCATCGTACATGAACCTCACACTTGGAGAAGGGGAGTATACTTTCACATTGAGAGCCCTGGATCGGGTCGGCTGGGAGTGGTTCATATCGAGTTCCGGGTCGTTGGTCATCGATCTGACCCCGCCTGTACTGACCATTGACCTGGAGAGGTCTTCCCTATCTGGAAACAATGCGGTGGTCTACTGGTCCGCCAAGGACACGGTGTCCGGCATTGCCTCGACCATGGTGGATATCGATGGAGAGGGTTTCGGGATGGTCACCACAGGGAACTTCTATAAATTCGAGGGTCTTGAGGAGGGTAAACACACGATCACACTGAGGACCATGGACCGGGCAGGGAATTCCGCCGAGGGCAACTGGTCTTTCGTGGTCGGGAGCGGAGGAGGCGGGCAGAATGACAATGACGGAAGCACGATCCCCTTCTTCGGCATCCTGGCCATGGGATTGGTGGGTGTGCTGCTGGTTTTCATGATAATTGGAATAATAATATCAAGGAGAAGATCGAGAAAGCATGAGGATGAAGTGGTCAAGAAGCCAAAAAGGATGGGGATATCCATTCCTGCGGCTCCCTTGCACCACACACTTCCCCCTCAAGGATCCTATCCGATGGACCTTCCTCCGGCAACAGGTGGAAGGATAGAAACGACGGAGGAGGGTGCGGGTTATATCAGACCCGCGGTCGAGAAGAGGAAAAACAAGCCAGTGATCAATATAGGGGAAGACATGGTCCCGGAAATGAAGACCACACCGGACGACATCGAGATCTTCAGGACAGCTGGAAGCTCGATGGAAGGGCCCATGGGTCCTTCTGCGACGGAGATGGACAACTGGGCAAAAACCATTGTTCAAAAGGAAGATGTCCACGCAACTGAAGGATACGATGTACCTCACACTGAAGAGAATGAGCTTTCTCACGAGGTCCCGGTATGGGACGAGGATATGGATCAGATCCCCATCTGGGGGGAAGCGGAAGACGAAATGGCAGGGCAGGAAGTCGAAGAGATCCCTGACTGGGATGATGTCGATGACCTTGAAGAGCTCGAAGAGATGGACGAGATAGAGGATCGGGAGGAGTGATGCTCCAACCGTAAAATATCAATAAAAGGTCCATCTCACCCGATCTCTCGTTATCCGGAGGTCGGGCTCGTGCTATCGTTGAAGGACAGGAGGGTAGTTCACAAGGTCATAAAGGATTACCTTTTGATAACCCTGGGTGCCCTCATCATGTCGCTCGGCCTGCTCTGGTTCCTTGACCCCTACAAAGCCTCGGCTGGAGGTATCTCCGGCATCTCCATCATCCTGAGGAACACTCTTGGGGCCCCTCTTGGTTTGTCCATGATGGCGCTGAACCTTCCGCTGTTCCTGATAGGTATCAGGATGCTGGGCAGGAGGTTCGGTATCAGGACCTTTTACGGTTTCATGATGTTTTCCGTTATGGTGGAGTTCATTGAGAGGATCGTGTACCGGCAAATTCTGAACACTCACTCATATCTTCTCTCGGATCCAGGCGATGTCAAGGTATTGAGCGATCTTGACCCCCTTCTGGCGGCAATTTTCGGGGGAGTTCTTCTGGGAGCAGGGCTCGGTCTAGTTTTCAGAGCGCAGGGCTCGACCGGAGGTTCCGACATCATTGCCCAGATCGCTGTCAAGTACAGGATCCTGACAGCAGGCCAGACCTTCATGCTTTTTGATCTCCTTGTGATCACTGCCGGAGCGTTGGCTTTTGGAAACATAGGATATGCACTGATCGGTTTCGTCGCCCTCTTCGTCTCATCGAAGACGGTGGACATCGTCGTCGAGGGGTTGGGCAATACAAAAGGTTTGTACATCATTTCCGACAACTGGAAGCCCATAAACGAGCGGATCCTCCACGAGATCGAACGCGGGGTCACGATACTGCACGGGCAGGGGGGTTACACCGGGAAACAGAAGGAGGTGATCTTCTGCGTGGTTACCCGCAGGAACATCTACAAGGTCCGCCAGATCGTGGTGGAGGAGGACCCCGGGGCATTCATGGTGATATCCGATCTGCACGAGGTCTACGGTATGGGTTTCAAACCGCAAAAGGAGATGGAGACAATTCTCTGATGAAGGGTCCTTGTAGACGAGGCACCATCAGGGTATCCCGAATGAACATAAACGATATAACCTAATAATCTCTCATATCCCGCGATGAAGCTGGAAGTCCGGGAAAAGCCATACGATCTTTTCGCTGTCATCGGAGCCTCGTTCACACTCGTTGGGGTCATACTTATATTCCCCAAATTGGAGGTCATCCGTATAATCCTCGGGCTCCCGTTCATACTTTTCTTTCCCGGATATGTGCTCATCTGCGCCCTGTATCCCGAGAGAAAGAAGTACTTCGACAGGGACGGCAAAGAGGTTCCCCCTCCTTCGGAAGAAGGTGAGAGTGAGCCAGGGGGAGAGGAGAAGGAAAAAGATAGGAAGGCCGGCCCACAGGTTCTCGGGAAGGGGAGAAAGAGAGCCAAGGATGGGAAGGAAGAAGGAAAGGATAAAGGTGATGATGGATCGGAATGGCCCAAAGGAAAGGGTCTGGACGGTCTGGAGAGGGTTGCCCTCTCACTTGGCCTTTCCATCGCCATAACGCCTCTGATAGGATTGGTGCTCAATTATACATACGATTGGGCACCTGACACACTCGGAATAAGACTGATACCGATCCTGGTGTCCCAGTTCGCATTCATACTTGTGGTTGGCGGAATTGCCCTTTTAAAAAGGATGCGAATCCCCGCAGAGGACAGGTTCGCCATCGTGATAGATCTGAGCTTCCCCAGTGATCAAACAATAATGGATAAGGTATTGACGGTCGGCATCGTGGTGATGATGGTGCTTTCCGTTGGATTGCTGGTATACATCATCGTGGTCCCCAGAGAGGGGGAATCCTTCACCGAATTCTACATACTTGGTCCGAACCACAAAGCGGAGGGTTATCCCAGGAACCTGCTTATCGAGGAGCGCAGTTACATTTACATTGGCATCAGGAACCACGAGCATATGAAAATGAACTATACTCTCGTCATGACGCTGGACCCCGGTGCCGGCAACAATACCGTCAGCTCGTTCGACGATGTCACGATCTCGAGGAACCTCCAACCGGCGATGGAGGTCATCGTACCGGATAAGAGGACGATCGAGATCCCTTGCAACTTCTCCGTTCTGGAAACGGGATCCTACAAACTCAGGTTCCTCCTGTTCAAGGACGGGAGAGAATACCGGGACCTCCACATATGGATAAGGGTATTCCAGGAAGGATATCTGATGCAGGCAGCTGATGGTAAGATCGAGTTCTTCATGGCAGGGATCGGAGGCGACCCTTCACTGCTTCCATCGACCGTCGATCCAGGGTCCGACCTTGTTCTTTCGGTCGGAGGACGCAATAGATACGAGGAGGACATGGTTGCTAACATCACCTTCAGCATCGGAGATCCTGACCAGTGGATACCGTTGCGTGGCAATCCGCTGGCAGGTGATATTGGCCCCTCGGCTGGCTTTTTCCTGGGGACCATATTCAATTCGACCTCGTCCTGGGGTCCGGTGGATGTATCTCTCAACATCCCTGCCGGAGAGTGGGACCTTGAAGTTCAGCTCAGGACATCAAGAGGTTCCTTCAAGATGGTCCACAGGATCACGGTGGAGGGTCCGTGATGGGCAGCAGGTTCACCGCTCTGGGCAGAGTGCTTGCGGTCGTGGTTGTTTGCCTCTTCGCATGGGCATACCTGACCGCAGATCTGATGGTCGCAATGGTAGGTTCCGGTATCCTTCTATACATGGCATACAGAAGAATGGAGTTCCACGGTCTGGTCAAGAGTGTGGACATCCTATACGAGAGGATAATACTGGAGGAGATGATCCACAAGGACACCCCTTTCAGCATCAGGTCGAGCCTTTCGGCGAACGAGACGATCCGCGTTCAGGGATCGGAAAGGGTCCCGGATGACTTCGAACTGAGGTCAGGGAGCACTTCCTTCAAGGGGATGCTCGAGCCAGGCAGACATCTGGATGCCGTTTTTTCCCTTGTTCCCACCGAAAGGGGTGCTTTCAGGCTCCCACCGTTGAAAATAAAGGTCACCGAGGGAAGGGACCTTTTCGAGTCGGAAATTGTGGTGGACCCGGGGACGGAGGTCTTTGTGAGGGCATCCAAAAAGGACATCTCTCTGGCCTATATAATGTCAAAAAGGAAGCAGTTCGAAATAACCGGGCCTGCCAACAGGAGGCACACGAGGACCTATAGAACCGACCTCAAGTCCGTCAGGGATTATCTGCCGGGGGACCGGTTCAGGGATATAGACTGGAAGGCGACATCGAGATTGACAAGATTGATGACCAGGGAGTACGAGACGGAGACGGACCTGCCCACACTTCTTCTGGTGGATGCCTCCATGTCAATGAGGGAGCTAGTGAGGAGGAGATCGAAACTGGATCATGCTGTCGCGCTGGCAACCCAGATAGCGATAGTTATGGACCGTCTGCACCATCCAGTGGGTCTGATAACCTTCGACGAGACCGCGGTCCGAGACCATATCATCCCTGGAACATCGGATGTGGAGCAGGTCTTGATGTCCCTGTTCAGCCTCCCCAATCCCATAAGGACGGATATGTATCCGGGCATCCCTCTGGAAGCGGAACGACCCAGCAATGTCGATGTTCCCGCCTTCCTCAGGCATGTTTCTCCATTCCTGGATAGGAGGGGCAGGTCAGCCCTGACAAGGGACAGTGTGACGGGTATATTCGAGGCTTTCAGGGAGATCAGGGCTTACGAAGGTACGGGTTTGCTGATCGTCATCATCACGGATATGGAGACCAGTTCCTCGTCCCTGCTCAGGTCGGTGAAGATGGCGGTCGCGA